>JAEYXI010000182.1 GCA_023428515.1 Pseudomonadota bacterium
CCGCAAGCCTTGGCGAGGTTGCGGACGCGCAGAATGTAGCTCTGCCGCTCGGTGACCGAGATGACACCGCGCGCGTCGAGCAGGTTGAAGACGTGGCTGGCCTTGATCGCCTGATCGTAGGCGGGCAGCACCATCTTGTGCAGCTGAAGGTTCTCGTTAGCGGCCGGCGCGCCGGCCGCTAGCAGCGCCTTGCACTCCTTCTCGGCATCGTCGAAGTGTCGCAAGAGCATCGCCGTGTCGGCGAACTCGAAATTGTGGCGTGAATATTCCTGCTCGGCTTGGAGGAAGACCTCGCCGTATGTGACCTTGTCGGCGCCTTCGAGCCCATTGAAGTTGAGGTCGTAGACGTTGTCGACGCCCTGCACATACATGGCGAGGCGCTCGAGGCCGTAGGTCAGCTCGCCGGAAACCGGCGCGCATTCGATGCCGCAGACCTGCTGGAAATAGGTGAACTGGGAGACTTCCATGCCGTCGCACCAGCATTCCCAGCCAAGCCCCCAGGCGCCGAGGGTGGGGCTTTCCCAGTCATCCTCGACGAAGCGGATATCGTGCACCAGCGGGTCGATGCCGATCGCCTCCAGCGAGCCGAGATAAAGCTCCTGCAGGTTCGGGGGATTGGGCTTCAGGATGACCTGGTACTGATAGTAGTGCTGGAGACGGTTGGGGTTCTCGCCGTAGCGGCCGTCCTTGGGGCGGCGCGACGGCTGCACATAAGCGACGTTCCAGCGGCGGGGGCCGAGCGCGCGCAGCGTGGTCGCCGGATGGAAGGTGCCGGCGCCGACCTCCATGTCGTAGGGCTGCAGGATGACGCAACCGCGCTCAGCCCAATAATTGTGCAACGTCAGGATCAGCCCCTGGAAGGAGCGCTTCGGGCTCATGTGATCGGCAATTGCGGCGGACAAGGCTAGCCTCGGAGGTCGGGTCGCGGAATGCCGACCGTCCTAGTTTGGCGCTGGCGTGCGGTCAAGGTGAGGTGGAGTTAGGCGTGGCAATGGCCGAAGCTGTTGACGCCGTCATCCTCTCAGACAGAGGGTCGCGCTCAGTCTCGGAGGTCGTAGATCCTCGGGACAAGCCCGAGGATGACAGGGCAGAGGTCTCCGCCCGCTTCAATTACCGGCAGGCGGCAGCGTGAGTTCCTGGCCCGGCATGAGGCGGCCTGGGTCGCCCTGGAGCTGCGGGTTGAGGTTCAGGATTTCGATATAGCGGTTGCCATTGCCGAGGTGGTCGGCGGCGATCGACCAGAGCGACTGGCCCGGCGTCACCTTGTAGGCGACCGGCTTGGCGGCCGTCGTCGGCTTCGCCTCGGTGCGCTGGTCGGCCGGAGCGGTTGCTGGCGGCTCCGGGGCCGGCGCGGGCGCAGCCTTCGGCTGCTCGGCGACCGCCTTGTCGTCGACCGGCGGCAATCCTTCCTTCAGCTTCTTCTCGACCTCGGCGAGCACGGCCGGATCCGGATTCATGTCGCGGGCATGGCTCCACTGGAAGGTCGCCTCCAGCTTCCGGCCAACGCGCCAGTAGGCGTCGCCAAGGTGGTCGTTGAGGACCGGATCGTCGGGCTTCAGCGATATGGCACGCTCCAGCTCGCGCACGGCATCCTCATATTCGCCGAGGCGATAGTGCGCCCAGCCCAGCGAATCGACGATGTAGCCGTCGCTCGGGCGAAGCTCGACCGCCTTGCGGATCAGGTCCATGCCCTCTTCGAGGTTCATGTTCATGTCGATCCACGAGTAGCCGAGATAGTTCATCACCTGCGGCTGGTTCGGGAAAAGCTCCAGCGCCTTGCGGAAGTTCGGCTCGGCCTTCGGCCACTCTTTCAGCCGCTCATAGGCAATGCCGCGCTGGTAGTAGATGTTCCAGTTGGGCGTGCCGCGAGCTTCCTCCGGCATGGTGAATTTCTTCGACTCGAGCCGCTCAACGGCCTTGTCGTAGACTTTCGCCGCTCCGGCGTAGTCCTCCTTGGAGGCGTAGACGCCGCCGAGCGCCAGGTAGCCGCGCATGTCCTCGGGGTTCTCGTCGACCAGGACCTGCAACTGGCGGATCGCCTCATCGCGGCGGTCGAGATCGGCGAGGTTGAGGCCGAGCTGCAACTGGGAGACACGTCTCAGTGGCGAGGAGTGCGGGATGCGCCTGTAGAGCTCGATGGCGCGCTCGGCGTCGTTCTGCTGCTCCGAGACACCGGCAAGCTGGACGAGCACGACGTCGCTGTCGGGCTTCAGCGCCAGCGCATACTGCAGATAGAGGCGCACGAAGGATTCGCCGCCGCTGCGGTTGAGCGCGCTGGCGAGCACGAGGAGGAGTTCGCTGGCACCCTCGGACGGGTTGGAGACGATCGGCGATACAGCCTCGCCCTTCATGATCTTGTCGCGCAGATCCACGAGTTGCAGACGGCCGGAGGCGAATTCATTCGCCTTGTCCAGCACGGCGAGCGCGGCGTCCTTCTTGCCCTGGCGGGCGAGGAAGCCGGCATAGGCTTCCGCCGCGCGCAACCAGGCGTCGGGTGCCGCTCCGCCGGCGGCGACGTCGTCGAAGGCCGACCGGTAGGCGGCGTCCGCCTCCTCGTTCATGCCCGCCTGCTCGGCGACCAGCCCCTTGCTGTAGGAGACGAAGAGCCCGTACCAGTCGGGACCGGCCAGTTCGTCTAGCGTCGCCAGCGCATCGCCCTTGTCGCCGCTGCCGAGTTTCGCCCAGGCGGTCATGACCTTGGCGATCAGCCCGTCGAGGTCCGATTCGTCGGTGAAGGTCAGAAGGGATTGGGCTTTCTGGAAATCCTTCTTGCGGAAGGCGTCGATGGCCAGCGCGAGGCGCGAAAGCCGCTCGATCTCAGGCGCGGATTTCAGCTTCTCGGCATAGGGCAGCGCCTCGTCGAAGCGGCCTTCGGAGATCAGCGCCAGCATCAGGCTCTGCTGCAAGGGCTGGTTGTCCGGATCGAAGTCGAGCGCCTTGCGGTAGTAGGCGATGGCGCCTTCGAGGTCGTTGTCGACCTCAGCGACGCGCGCCGCCAGATAGGCGCCGGAGAACGAACTGATCTCGACCGGGGCGGTGGATTGCGCGGCAAGGACGGCATTCCCGGACACCGAAACCATCAGCCCGGTCGCCGCAGCCAGCCCGACCAGCCAGCGTCCTTCTATTAGCCGCATCATCGTCCTTCCTGCCGAAACCCCTTGCCAGCGGTCCGAATTTGCATCGAAACCTGGCCGGCACATGTCATCAAAGCATGGCCTTTTTGGGGTCGGTGTTCAATCCGCCCCGCTTCACAATGCGTTCACTCCCGTCACAGCCGGTCAGGCGACGCGGCTGATGCAGAAATCGATGACGTCGAGGAGTGCCGCCTTCTGCGGTGTCGATTCCAGCGGCGCCAGCGCGTCGCGCGCGATGCCGCCGAAATGTCCGGCGCGGCCGATCGTGTCGGCGATGGCGCCGTGCTTGGTCATCAGGCCGATGGCCCTTTCCAGCGCCGCGTCGTCCGCCCGGTTTTCCTCTATCGCAGCCTTCCAGAACTTGCGCTCGGCCGGCGTGCCACGGCGGTAGGCGAGGATGACGGGCAGTGTCACCTTGCCCTCGCGGAAATCGTCGCCGACGTTCTTGCCGAGCTCCTTGCTGGTACCGCCATAGTCCAACGCATCGTCGATGAGCTGGAAGGCGAGCCCGAGATTCATGCCGTAGGAGCGCAGCGCCGCGCGGTCGTTGCGCGTCGCCCCGGCAATCACCGGTCCGACTTCGGCAGCGGCCGAGAAGAGCGCGGCGGTTTTCGCCTTGATGACGGAGAAGTGTTCATCCTCGGTGGTTTCGAGGTTCTTGGCCGCGGCAAGCTGCATAACCTCGCCCTCGGCGATGATCGAGGCGGCCGTCGAGAGGATGTCCAGCGCGTCGAGCGAGCCGACGTCGACCATCATGCGGAAGGCCTGGCCGAGCAGGAAGTCGCCGACCAGCACGCTCGCCTGATTGCCCCAGATCATGCGCGCCGTCTTCCTGCCGCGCCTGAGGTCGCTCTCGTCGACGACGTCGTCGTGCAGCAACGTTGCGGTGTGCATGAACTCGACTGACGTGGCGAGCTTGACGTGGCCTTCGCCGGAATAGCCGAACATCTGCGCGGCGGCGAGCGTCACCATGGGACGCAGGCGCTTGCCGCCAGACGAGATCAGGTGGTTGGCGATCTCCGGGATCATCTCGACGTCGGAGCCGGCCTTGGACAGGATCAACTCGTTTACCCGGCTCATATCGGCCGAGGTCAATGCGATCAGTTCGGCGATCGACGCCGTGTCGCGCTTGCCGCCTTCGAGATTGACTACAACGCCCACAGAAAACTCCGTCCCTGAATTCTTTGTCCGCGTCGATTGCAATCGACGCGTGCCCCGTCACTTGATTCTAGGGCGGTGGGGGTATGAACGGCAAGTGGCGAATTGGCGCGGCTTCCCGGGCAAAAAGGGGGTAGCGTTTACATCGGCGCAGCGAACTGCGAATTTCAGCGGCATGAAAGAGCTCATCCGCACCAACGACGCCGTCGTCATCTCCTTCGTCGAATCATTGCTGAAGGACGCCGGCATAGGCTGCCTGGTGGCCGACCAGAACATGAGCGTGCTCGACGGCTCGATCGGCATCCTGCCGCGCCGGATCATGGTGCTCGAGGACGACATGGCCGCCGCCCGGCGCATCCTCGCGGACGCCGGCATCGCCAACGAGATCAGCGAAAGCTAGCCTTCCAGCCCATGCTGCAGGAAAAGCCCGCCCATACGCTCGATGCCTTCCATCGCGGCGATTTCTGGCTGGTGCAGCCGAAGGGCGCCGGGCACCGCGCCGGCGTCGACGCGATGATGCTGGCCGCGGCGGTGCCGTCCGCCTTTGCCAGCCGGCTGGCCGATTTCGGCGCGGGCGCAGGCGCGGCCGGGCTTGCCGTTGCGTCACGCTGCAAGAAGGCGACCGTCGTGCTGGTCGAGAATTCGGCCGAAATGGCCGATTTCGCTCGGCTTACGCTCGACCATCCGAAGAACGAACACCTTCACGGACGCGCCTCGGTGCTTGCCGCCGATGTCGCGCTGACCGGCCGCGCCCGCGAAAAGGCGGGCCTCGCCGACGGCTCCTTCGACTATGTGATCATGAATCCGCCCTTCAACGCCGCCAGGGATCGGCCGAGCCCGGATGCGCTGAAGCAGAAGGCGCATGTCATGGAGGACGGGCTGTTCGAGAGCTGGATCCGCAGCGCCGCAGCGGTCACCAAGCCGCGCGGGGGGCTCGCGATCATCGCGCGGCCCGTATCGCTGGCGCCGATCCTCGCAGCACTGTCGGGGCGTTTCGGGTCGGCGGAGATCATGCCCGTGCATGCGCGGGCGGATACGCCGGCGATCAGGATCGTGGTCCGGGCCAAACGGGCCTCGCGCGGCGCGCTGATCCTGAAGCCGCCGCTTATCCTGCATGACGGCCCCGGCGACGGGTTTTCGACCCGCGCCGACGCGATAAACAACGGAAAAGCCGCTCTTTTCGGCGACTGACGGGCGCCACGGCATTGCGCGCACAGACCGAATGCCTACATGTTTTTACACGCCACCAGCCCGGAGAACCCTTTCGGTGAGACGATTCTTGAACCGCCTGCTGCCGAAATCGATGCGTTCGGAGGCGGTGACGATCCCCGTCATACGCCTGCACGGCACGATCATGGCAGGCGGCAGCCAGCTAAGGCCCAGCCTGTCGCTCGCCTCGACCGCCGGCATGATCGAGAAGGCGTTCGCCTATCCGGAAGCGCCCGCCGTCGCCATCTCCATCAATTCGCCGGGCGGCTCGCCGGTGCAGTCGCGGCTGATCTACAAGCGCATCCGCGACCACGCCGCCGAGAAGAACAAGCGGGTGCTGGTCTTCGTCGAGGACGTGGCGGCGTCGGGCGGCTACATGATCGCGGTCGCCGGCGACGAGATCATCGCCGACCCCTCCTCCATCGTCGGCTCGATCGGCGTCGTGTCGGCCTCCTTCGGCTTCACCGACCTGATCAAGAAGATCGGCGTGGAGCGCCGTGTCTACACCGCCGGCAAGAACAAGGCGGTGCTCGACCCATTCAAACCGGAAAAGAAGGAAGACATCGATCGGCTGAAGGCGTTGCAGCTCGAGGTGCACGAGACCTTCATCGACATGGTCAAGGAACGGCGCGGCGCGAAGCTGAAGGACGATCCGGATCTCTTCACCGGCCTGTTCTGGACCGGCAGGAAAGGCCTTGGACTTGGCCTTGTCGACGCGCTCGGCGACATGCGCCAGGTGGTGAAGGACCGCTACGGACCGAAGACACGGCTGACACTGGTGTCGCCGCCGCGCGGCTTCTTTGCCCGCAGGCTCGGCTTCTTCGGCAGCCGCCGGGAAGGTGGATGGGGCGCCGATATCGCGGCCGAGGCGGCGAACGGCCTGCTGGATGCGGCAGAGGAACGCGCCCTGTGGGCGCGCTTCGGCCTTTGAATTGGCGGACAAGCCGGTTATCATGCCTGCTTGCCCGACCCGGCGGCGTGCTGAACGCCTGCCCCAGAGGGAAGGAGTAAACGCATGCCGCAGATCATCTTTTTCGCCCTCGTCGGCCTCGTGGCCTATATCGGCTACCGCTCCTTCGTGAAGGAAGCCGAGCGCGTGACCGCCAAGGTGCGCCGTGCCGAGAAACAGGCAGCAACCGGCGCCAACGGCACGCTGGTGAAGGATCCCAAGACCGGCGAATACCGCCTGGCGAAGGACTGATCCTGACCCTTCTGGAAGTTGAGCAGCAGGTCCTGCCGCGCGTCGAGTTCGCGCCGGCGAAGATCAACCTTGCACTCCACGTCACGGGACAGCGGGCCGACGGCTATCATCTCATCGAAAGCCTCGCCGTGTTCACGCGGTTCGGCGACCGTATCGAGATCACGGAAGCCGAGGAGGATTCCTTCTCTGTATCCGGTCCCTTCGCGGACGGGGTGCCGACAGACGGCACGAACCTCGTGCTCAGGGCGCGTGACGCGCTGCGCGCCGCCCTTCCCCACGCTTCTGCTCGCGTCTCCATCAAACTGGAAAAGAACCTGCCCGTTGCGTCCGGCATCGGTGGCGGCTCCAGCGACGCGGCCACCACGCTGCGCGGGCTGGCAAAGCTCTGGGACCTGGACGCCGGCGACGAGCGATTGACCGACATCGCCGGCGACCTCGGCGCAGACCTGCCCATGTGCATTGCCGCCAAACCGCTGCTGGCGCGCGGGACGGGCGACGAGCTGTCGCCAGTCGCCGGGTTCCCGGCGCTCGGGCTGGTGCTGGTCAACCCCGGCGTCGGCGTCTCGACGCCAGCCGTGTTCTCGGCGCTTCAGCGGCGCGAAAACGAGAGGCTGCCGCCGCTGCCCTCGCGCATCGATTTTCACACACTGCGCAACTGGCTGGAAGCGACGCGCAACGATCTGGAGGAAGCTGCCCATTCGATCGAGCCGTTAATCGGCGCGGCCAAGGCAGCGCTCGAACGGGCCGATGCGGGTTTTGTGCGCATGTCGGGGTCGGGCGCGACGTGTTTCGGGCTGTTCGAGACAGGCAATGTGGCGAAGCGGGCCGCGGCCGCCATCCGCAGCCGCCACCCCGACTGGTTCGTCGCGGCGACGCGAAGCTTGCCGTCGGAGGCCAGCTATGAAAGAGGCTGACCTGGTGCCTTATCGTCCGATAGTGAAGGCGATCTTCTACCTGCACATCGTTGTTGGCCTTTGTTTGGTTGGATATCTCCTTTGGACAGGCGTTGCGGTCATACCGAAGAAAATTAACGACAACTTCCTTCGCATAGAGCGTGAACAAAGCCCGTTTTCCTACTGGCTTTTTGTGGCTGGTATCTCATTTGCATTAATTGGTCTGCCGATCAGATATTTGCGGCAGGGCGGCGTGCCAAGAAGCAACTCAGCGGGAACAGGCAATAATGTCTGAACGCCCCTTTATCCCGGTCGGCATTGCGGTGCTCACCGTCTCCGACACGAGGAGCCTCGCCGAGGACAGGTCCGGTCAGACGCTCGCCGACCGTATCACCGAGGCCGGCCATATGCTGGTCGACCGGGCGATCGTCACCGACGACGTGGAACTGATCCGCGAAAAAGTTCTGGGGTGGTCGCGGGACGAGCGGATAGACGTGGTGATGACCACAGGGGGTACCGGCTTCACCGGGCGCGACGTGACGCCAGACGCGCTGGAGCCGATCTTCGAGAAGCGCATGGACGGCTTTTCCGCCGTCTTCCACCGCATCTCCTACGACAAAATCGGGGTGTCGACGATCCAGAGCCGGGCGACCGGCGGCGTGGTGAACGCGACTTTCGTCTTCGTGCTGCCAGGTTCGCCCGGCGCCTGCAAGGACGCTTGGGACGGCATCCTGAAGGCGCAGCTCGACTACCGCCACATGCCCTGCAACTTCGTCGAGATCATGCCGCGGTTGGACGAGCACCTTAAGCGGGGCAAGAGCTAACGCCGCCCTGCGGCGTGCCGGCCGGCGTTGCGCCCCATGAAGATGCAACTGCCGAGGAAAGTGCCCTCCAGCGCATTGTAGCCGTGATAGCCGCCGCCTCCGCCGCCGGCGACCTCGCCCGCCGCGTAGAGGCCGGGGATCGGTTCTCCGCTCGTGTCCAGCACCTGTCCGTCCAGGTTGGTGTGCAAGCCGCCGAGCGTCTTGCGTGTCAGGATGGAGAGCCGCACGGCGATAAGCGGCCCGTGCTTGGGATCGAGGATGCGGTGCGGCTTCACCACGCGGAAAATGCGGTCGCCGATATAGCGGCGCGCGTTGTGGGTGGCGGCGACTTGCGCGTCCTTGGAATAGGAATGCTGCACCTCACGGTCGCGCGCTTCGATCTGTGCTCGAAGCCCATCGTGGTCGAGGAGATCGTCGCCGGCGAGCGCGTTCATGCCTGATACGAGGTCGGCGAGATTATCGCGAATGACGAAATCCTCGCCCTTCTCCAGGAAGGCCGCGACCGAGGGCGGCGCCTTGCCGCCGCGGCGGTTCTTCAGCACGGCGCGCCAGTCCTTGCCGGTGAAATCGAGATTCTGCTCCGAGCCGGAGAGCACCCATTCCTTGGAAGCGATGGTCTTGTTGAGCACGAACCAGGAATAGTCGTGGCCCGTGGAGAGGATGCGCTTCAGCGTGCCCAATGAATCGAAGCTCGGGAAGAACGGCGCTTCCAGGCGGGTGCCGAGCGCATCGAACCAGAGCGAGGACGGCGCGGCGAGGATGCGGATGCCATGGTTCGGCCAGACCGGATTCCAGTTCCTGAGGCCTTCGACATAGTGCCACATGCGGTCGGCGTTGATGACGGCTGCGCCCGCCTCCTGGCTGATCGCGACCATGCGGCCGTCGACATGATGCGGCACGCCGGCGAGCATGTTTTTTGGCGGCGGGCCGAGGCGCTCGACCGGCCAGGCCCTGCGCACGAGATCGTGGTTGCCGCCGATGCCGCCAGAGGTGACGATGACCGAGCCGGCTTTCATTTCGAACTTGCCGACGACCGTGCGGCTCGACTGCTGGCCGCGCCCGACGGTGGACGGCTCGAGGATTTCGCCTGACACGCCGGTCACCGCGCCATTCGTCCTGACCAGCCGGCTCGCCTGGTGGCGGAATTTCAGCGCAATGCGTCCCTTCTCGGCGTGCTCGCGCACGCGCCGCTCGAACACTTCGACGACACCCGGTCCTGTGCCCCAGGTCAGATGGAAGCGCGGCACGGAATTGCCGTGGCCGTGGGCAAGAGCACCGCCGCGTTCGGCCCAGCCGACGACCGGCCACCAGCGCATGCCCATCTTGTGCAGCCAAGGCCGCATCTCGCCGGCGGCGAAATCGACGAAGGCCTCCGCGACCCTATGCGGCCAGAAATCCTCCGGGCGATCGAACTGGGCCGAGCCCAGCCAGTCCTGCCAAGCGAGGTCGCGGCTGTCCCTGATGCCGAGGCGGCGCTGCTCGGGCGTATCCACCATGAAGAGCCCGCCGAGCGACCAGTAAGCCTGTCCGCCGAGGAAATCGCCGCCTTCCTGTTCGAGGATGACGACACGCTTGCCGGCGTCGGCGAGTTCGGCCGCAGCGGCAAGGCCAGCTAACCCGGCGCCGATGACTATCGCGTCGGCTTCGTCCGCCATCGTCTCCTCCCGGCAGGCACTTTGTCGACTATGCTTGGAATGGGACGCCGGCGCTACTGTTCTGGCGCGAACACCGCGCACGGCTCGGCGATGCCGCGCAGCTTGTAGTCGCCGAGTGGGATCAGCGGCTGCGTCGTCTCCTTGGCGAAAGCGCCGGAGAGCAACACTGAGCGGCCAAGCGTCTTGCACAGGCCTTCCAGCCGGCTGACCAGGTTCACGGCGGAACCGATGGCGGTGAAATCCAGCCGGTTGGCGGTGCCGATATTGCCCCACAGCATGTCGCCGACATGCAACGCCGCGCCGAAGGGCAGCGGCGGCAGGTTCTGCGCGCCGCGGGTGCGGTCGAGATGGTCCATGCCGGCGCGCGCGGCGGCGATCGCCTGCAAGGCGGCGTCGCATGCAGCCGCGGCGTCGCGTTCGCCGATCGGAAAGATCGCCAGCACGCCGTCGCCGATGAACTTCAGCACCTCGCCGCCAAAGGCATGGACGGCACCGGCGATGCGGTCGAACCAGGCATCGAGCGTGGCGATCACCTCGGGCGGCGCGCTCGTCTCCGAAAGCTCGGTGAAGCCGCGCAGGTCGGCATAGAGC
>JAEYXI010000189.1 GCA_023428515.1 Pseudomonadota bacterium
ATGAAGAGCGTCGCGCCGATGCGCCCGACCTCTTCCATACGATGGGCAAGGCCCGGAAAAGTTCGGATGTGTACGGCAGGAACCCGCGCCGAAATTCCCAACCGACGAATGGCAGCAATAGCGGCACAAGCGTTTTGCGCGTTGTGCGCACCACGCAGCGAACGAACATGATCTAAGGAAGCAATTATGTTAGTGCTGCCCCGTGGGGTTATCGACAGGATATCGGTGCCTTGCGCGAACATGCCCTGCGAAACTGCGTGACTGGCGGAAATCCGATCTGTTCCGCTGAAATCATATGCCTCGTAAGCTTTTTCACGGCGAAGAGCGATTGCTTCGCACCACTCGTCATCGACACCAACAACAGCCCATGCAGCCCGCGCCACCAGCCGCTCCTTGACGGCGGCGTAGTGCTCCATCGTGCCGTGGCGGTCGAGATGGTCCGGCGTCAGGTTGAGCAGGATGCCGGCCGTCGGATTGATCGAAGGCGCGAGATCGATCTGGTAGGACGAGCACTCGACGACATAGTAGCGGTCGGACCTCAGCGGATCGAGCGTCATCACCGCGCGGCCGATATTGCCCCCCATCTGGGCATCGCGACCGGCGGCCTTCAGGATGTGCGCGGTGAGCGCGGTGGTGGTCGACTTGCCGTTGGTGCCGGTGATGGCGATGAAAGGCGCGTCGGGCGCCTGCAGCGCGCGCTCGCGGCAGAACAGCTCGACGTCGCCGATGATCTCGACGCCTGCGCCGCGCGCGAGCTCGACCGTCCAATGCGGTTTGGGATGGGTGAGCGGCACACCCGGCGACAGCACGAAGGAAGCAAAGCCCGACCAATCCTCCGTCCTGAGATCGCCGGTCGGTATGCCGTCACCCGCTGCCTTCGCCACGCTGTCGGGATTGTCGTCCCAGGCGACCACGTCAGCACCGCCTTCGACCAGCGCGCGCGCCGTCGCAGTCCCCGAGCCACCGAGGCCGAAGAGGGCGACGCGCTTTCCGTCGAAGGAGCGGACTGGGATCATGAAGTTACCTCAACTTCAGACTGGAGAGGCCGATCAGCGCCAGGATGACGGCGATGACCCAGAAGCGGATCACGACCTGGCTTTCGGTCCAGCCGAGCTTCTCGAAATGGTGGTGGATCGGCGCCATCAGGAAGACGCGGCGCCCGGTCATCTTGAAGAAGCCGACCTGGATGATGACCGACAGCGCTTCCATGACGAACAAGCCGCCGATGATGGCGAGCACGATCTCGTGCTTGGTGGCGACCGCGATGGCGCCGATCAGCCCGCCCATGGCGAGCGAGCCGGTGTCGCCCATGAAGATCGCGGCCGGCGGCGCGTTGAACCAGAGGAAGCCCAGCCCCGCGCCGATGACGGCGCCGAGGATCACGGCGAGTTCGCCGGTGCCCGGCACGAAATGGATCTGGAGATATTCGGCGAAGACCGCATTGCCGGAGAGGTAGGCGATGACACCGAAGGACGCGGCCGCGATCATGATGGGCACGATGGCGAGTCCATCAAGCCCGTCGGTCAGGTTCACCGCATTGCCGGCACCGACGATCACGATGCAGGCGAAGGGAATGAAGAACCAGCCGAGGTTGATGATGAGGTCCTTGATGAAGGGGAAGGTGAGCGAGGACGAGAACGGCTCCTGGCCGGCGTTCATGATGACATAGGCGGCGATGGCCGCGATGACGAATTCGGCGGCGAGGCGCGCCTTGCCGGAGAAACCGAGATGCGACTGCTTGGTCACCTTCAGGTAGTCGTCGTAGAAGCCGATCGCCCCGAAGCCCAGCGCCACCAGCAGCACGACCCAGACATAGACGCTGTAGATGTTTGCCCATAGAAGGCTCGATCCGACGATGCCCGTAAGGATCATCAGGCCGCCCATGGTCGGCGTGCCGGCCTTCTTGAAATGCGTCTGCGGGCCGTCGGCGCGGATCGGCTGGCCCTTGCCCTGGCGGACACGGAGCGAGGCGATGATGGCCGGCCCGAAGATGAAGACGATCAGCGCCGAGGTGATGAGCGCGCCACCCGTGCGGAAGGTGATGTAGCGGAAGACATTGAAGGCCGAGACCTCATCCGCGAATTCGACAAGCAGGGTAAGCATGCTTTCAGTCCCCCCGGACCAGATCAGGACGGCTTGACGTTGCCGGCGTCGGCCGGAAACTGGCGGATGAGCGCATCGACGAGCTTCGAGAAGCCGATGCCTTTGGAAGACTTGATCATGACCACGTCGCCGGGACGCACGGCGTCGATCAGCACCGGCTTCAAATCCTCGGCGCCGGCCCTGTACTCCACCTTGACGTCTTCGGGAAGCGCCTCGGCGAGCGATTTCATTTCCGGTCCGGCAAGCAGGATGAGGTCCGTCCGCGTCCCTGCGATCAGACCAGCCAGCGCCGAATGCAGCTTGGCGGAATGGCTGCCCAGTTCCAGCATGTCGCCGAGCACGGCGATGCGCCTCCCCTCGCCGGTGACCGGCGTCGCGTCGAGCAGCGCCATCGCCGCCTGCATGGAGGCGGGGTTGGCGTTGTAACTCTCGTCGATCAGCGTGATCGGGCCTTTCGGGTGCCTGAGCACGTGCCGCTTGCCGCGGCCGGCTTCGGGGCTCAGGCTTTCGAGCGACAGCGCGACCTTCTCGACATCGGCGCCGACCAGATCGGCCGCGCCGAGCACCGCGAGCACATTCTGCACCATATGGCGGCCGGGCGCGCCGATGCGGGCGGCGACCTCCTTGCCGCCGATGCGCGCAGTGATCAGCGAATGATCAGGGTGAATGGCCAGATTGGTCAATCGGTAGACGGCCTTGGCATGCTCGCCGAAACCGACGATCTTCTCGACGCCGGCCTCTCTCGCCATCTTGCCGAGCAGCGCCCAGCGCTGATCGTCGCGGTTGATGAGCGCAGCACCGCCGTGCTCGACACCTTCGAAGATTTCTGCCTTGGCCCTGGCGATGTCGTCGAGCGTCTTGAAGTGACCGAGATGCGCCGCGGCGATCAGCGTGACGATGGCGACATGCGGCCTGACCATCTTCACCAGCGGGCGGATCTCGCCCTCGTGATTCATGCCGATCTCGAAGATGGCATATTCGCAGTCGGCCGGCATGCGCGAAAGGGTCAGCGGCACGCCCCAATGGTTGTTGAAGGACGCCGCCGAGGCATGAACCTTGCCGACGGCGGAGAGTCCGTGGCGCAGCGCTTCCTTGGTGCTGGTCTTTCCGGCCGAGCCGGTGACGGCGACGATCTTCGCCTTGGTGCGCGCGCGGGCTGCAATCCCCACGCGCTCGAGCGCGGCGAGCACGTCGGGCACGACGATCATCGGCGCGGTGAGCCGGCCGAGCGCCGGCAGCTTGCCTTCGGCGATGACGAGCAGGCTGGCGCCTGCCTTCACCGCGGCGGTCGCGAAATCGTGGCCATCCATGGCCTCGCCCTTGATGGCGAAGAAGGCATCGCCCGGGACCAGGCTGCGCGTATCGATCGAAATGCCGGTGACCGCCATGGGCATGGTGCCGAGAGGCCTGCCGCCCATCGCTTCGATCAGTTCGTCGGCGAGCCAGAGCGAACTCATGTGGCGCGCTCCCGAAGCGCCTTGCGCACTTCCTCATGATCGGAGAAGGGAAAGGTCTGCCCGCCGATGGTCTGGCCTTCCTCATGGCCCTTGCCGGCGACGATCAGCGTGTCGCCGGCATGGAGCGCGGCGACAGCTTCCCCGATCGCCTTGTGGCGGTGGCCGATCTCGATGGCGCCGGGCGCCGCGGCGAGGATTTCCTTGCGGATCGTGGCCGGCTCCTCGGAGCGCGGATTGTCGTCGGTGACGATGACGAGGTCGGCGAGCCGGGTGGCGATCTCGCCCATGATCGGACGCTTGCCCTTGTCGCGGTCGCCGCCGCAACCGAAGACGACGACGACGCGGCCGGTGGTGAAGGGCCTGACCGATGCCAGCACATTCTCCAGCGCCTCGGGCTTGTGCGCGTAGTCGACATAGACGGGCGCGCCGTCCTTCGTCGTGCCGGCGAGATCGAGCCGGCCGGGTGCGCCCTTGAGATGCTCGAGTGCCGCGAGCGCCTTGCCGACCGGCGTGCCGGTGGCGGCGGCGAGACCTGCCGCCACGAGTGCGTTGTAGATCTGGAAGTCGCCGGCGAGCGGCAGGTCGACCTCATGCACCTCGCCGCCGGCGGCGATCTCGGCGCGCTGGCGGAAACGCTCGTGCTCGACGCGCTTCAGCGCCAGGAAATCGCCGTGGCGTCCGACGGTGAGCACATCGAGGCCGGCGGCCCCGGCGGCGTCGATGGTCGGCTTCGACCAGCGGTCGTCGGCGAAGATGACGGCCGGCGCACCTTTCGGCAGCAGCGTGTCGAACAGGCGCAGCTTGGCGCGGTGATAATCCTCGACGGTCGGATGGTAGTCCATGTGGTCGCGGCCGAGATTGGTGAAGCCGCCGGCGGCGAGCTTGACGCCATCGAGCCTGCGCTGGTCGAGGCCATGGCTCGACGCTTCCATCGCGGCGTGGGTGACGCCAGCATCGGCGAGCTCTGTGAGCAGCTTGTGGAGTTCGACCGGGTCAGGCGTGGTGAGCGAGCCGTAGTCGTTGCGGCCGGGCGCGACGACGCCGGTGGTGCCGATGCTGGCCGCGGCATCGCCAACCTGTTCCCAGATCTGGCGGGTGAAGGAGGCGACCGAGGTCTTGCCGCTGGAGCCGGTGACGGCGACCATGGTCTCGGGCTGGCGCGGGAAGATCATCGCCGCGAGCCTTGCGAGCGCGAGGCGCGGATCGTCGACGAGCAGGACAGGCGTTCCGTCTGAACTGACCGAGGCGCTCTTGGCGGCGACGATGGCCGCCGCGCCGCGCTTCGCAGCGTCCGCTGCGTAAGATGCACCATCCGCCTTGCTGCCGGCGACCGCCACGAAGACCATGCCGGGCGCAACCTTGCGCGAATCCGAGGTCACTCCGGTGACCTCGGCGGCGGAGACGCCGCCTTCGGCGCTGAGCAAACCGGCGAGGTCGTTGAGCTTCATAAAGATCCAGTCGTCAAAACAGGGCGGTTAACAGCAGGCCCTCTCCGGCCGCCTTCAAAGAATCATTGGTAGGAAACGACCGTAGCCCCACTTTCATGGCCGAATTCCGGCTTCACGCCAAGCAGGACGCCGGAACGGCGAATGATGTTGGCAAGGATCGGCGCCGCGTTGAGGCCGGCGGTAGCACCCATGCCCGGCTTTTCAGGCTTCGGCTCGTCGATGATGGTGAGCACGATATATTGCGGATCGTCCATCGGGAACGCCGCCAGGAAGGCATTGAAGCGCTTGTCGCTGGAGTAGCGGCCGTTGACCACTTTCTCGGCCGTGCCGGTCTTGCCGCCGACGCGGAAGCCAGGCACTTCGGCGCGCTTGCCGGAGCCCTTTTCAGCGTTCAGGCGATAGAGATAACGCATCTGCTCGACGGTGCTGGGTTTCAGGACCTGTTCCGCGACGGCATCCGCCTCCTCCTCCGTGCGCGGCAGGAAGGTCGGCTGGATGAGCTTGCCGCCATTCATCAGGG
>JAEYXI010000254.1 GCA_023428515.1 Pseudomonadota bacterium
AGCGGTTCAAGATCACAGCCACTGGCAAAGTGCTGTCGGCAGCCGCCGGCAAGCGCCACGGCATGATCAAGCGTTCCAACAAGTTCATTCGCGATGCCCGCGGCACGATGGTTCTGGCTGAACCGGACGGCAAGAAGGTCATCAAGAATTTTCTGCCGAACGGCCTCTAGGCCCGGCTCAGGAACGAATAAGGAGATCATGACATGGCACGCGTAAAGAGAGGCGTCACCGCCCACGCCAAGCACAAGAAGGTCCTGAAAGCCGCCAAGGGTTTTTACGGCCGCCGCAAGAACACCATCCGCACCGCGAAGGCTGCCGTCGACAAGTCGCTGCAGTATGCCTATCGCGACCGCAAGGCGCGCAAGCGCAATTTCCGCGCGCTCTGGGTGCAGCGTATCAACGCCGCCACCCGCGAGCATGGCCTGACCTACGGCCGCTTCATCGACGGCCTGAACAAGGCCGGCATCGAGATCGACCGCAAGGTGCTTTCGGACATGGCGATCCATGAGCCGCAGGCTTTCGCGGCGCTCGTGGCCAAGGCCAAGACCGCGCTTGAATATCTGAAGAACACCACCCCGAACGCTTTTGAAAGCGCAGTCGCCTAAGGCCGCCGCACTTCCCAAGCTTTCGAAATTCTGATTTGGGAACCCGCGCCGGCTGGGCTGGCGCGGGTTTTTCTTTGGACAGCAAGGATGACACCAGGGCGGGATCACGACGACATGCTTTCTCCAGCGGTGCTGGAGGATCTGCTGCATCTGCTGGTCACCAGTTCGGCGCAGCGGGTATCGTCGGCAACGCTCGACGGCGAGCGTGTCTTCATCAAGCGCTACGACATCGCACTGGTGCCGCCGGCGAAGCGCCTCCATGCCCTTCTTTCGCCGCTCGCCTTCCACCCCTTCCTGCGATCTTCGGCGATCCTCTCGCCCGCCGGGACAGTCGAGCGCGAGGCGCGCAAGATGGACGCGTTCCGGCGGGGCGGCTTTGAGACGCCGACAATCATCTACCGGTCCGGCCCGGTCATGATCATGCGGCATGTCGATAGCGTGCTGAAAGGCAGGCTCCGCAAACTCGCATCGAGCGACTCGGCCGCGCATGACGATCTTCTGGTCGAATGCGCCCGCACGCTTGCCCAGGCGCATGTTGCTGGCCTCTGCCACGGTCGCCCGCATGTGCGCGACATGTTCATGGGAAAGAGCGGGATAGGTTTCCTCGACTTCGAGGAAGAGCCCGAGATGTCGATGCCTCTCGACGTCGCGCAGGCTCGGGACATCTGGCTGCTGCTGCACCACATCGGTGGAAACGCCTTGTCTGCCGAAACCGCCGAACGGGCCTTCATCGCCTATCGGGCGGCTGCGCCCGCATCCGCTGTCGTCGAACTGCTTCGGGCGCGTCGAAAGCTCGCGCCCTTCATTAAAACCATAGCCTTGGCCGAGCGCATCCTGCCGCTCGGCACCGACGGAAGGCGGCTTGCCGCTACCGAACGTGTCCTGAGGGCGAGCTTCGGCGATCCGACATCGAACGGCGAGGCTGAACTCATTGTCCCGCACCAAACAAGCATCGGAAGATCCGCTCATGAGTGACCTCGATCAGCTCGAACGTTCAGTCCTCGCCGATATCTCAGCGGCCGCCGACGAGCAGGCGATCGAGGCGGTGCGCGTGTCGGCGCTCGGTAAGAAGGGGTCGGTGTCGGAGCTCCTGAAGACGCTTGGCTCGATGACGCCGGAAGAGAGGCAGGTGAAAGGCCCTGTTATCAACGGGCTGAAGAATCGCGTCACCGAGGCGCTCGGTGCACGCAAGGTGGAGCTTCGGGACGCTGCCATCACGGCGCGTCTGGCGGCGGAAAAGGTCGACGTGACCCTGCCTGTCAGGCAATCACCGGCCGAGCGCGGCCGCATCCATCCGATCAGCCAGGTGATCGACGAGATCACGGCGATCTTCGGCGATCTCGGTTTCGCCATCGCCGAAGGGCCTGATATCGAGACCGATTATTACAACTTCACCGCGCTGAATTTCCCGGAGGGGCATCCGGCGCGCGAAATGCACGACACGTTCTTCTTCAATCCCGACGAGAAGGGCGAACGCAAAGTGCTGCGCACGCACACCTCGCCGGTGCAGATCCGTACCATGGAGGCGCAGAAGCCGCCGATCCGCATCGTCATCCCGGGAAAAACCTACCGGCAGGATTCGGACGCCACGCATTCGCCGATGTTCCACCAGGTCGAAGGGCTGGTGATCGACAAGACGGCCAACGTCGCGAACATGAAGTGGGTGCTGGAGGAGTTCTGCAAGGCCTTCATCGAAGTGCCTCAGGTCAAGATGCGCTTTCGACCGAGCTTCTTCCCGTTCACCGAGCCATCGCTCGAGGTCGACATCCAGTGCGACCGCTCGCGGCCGGGCGAGGTGCGTTTCGGTGAGGGCAACGACTGGATGGAGATTCTCGGCTGCGGCATGGTGCATCCGAACGTGCTGCGCTATGGCGGGCTCGATCCCGACGAGTACCAGGGTTTTGCCTGGGGCATGGGTATCGACCGCATCGCCATGCTGAAATACGGCATGCCCGACCTGCGTGCCTTCTTCGACGCCGACGTGCGCTGGCTGCAGCATTACGGGTTCAGGCCGCTCGACATGCCGACGCTGTTCGGAGGGTTGAGCAGCTAGAGATGCCGACGCTGCTGATCTGGCACGGCTACAAGTTCCGCTTCTACGCACTCGACATGGACGAGCCGCCTCATGTCCATGTCGTAAAGGACGGCAAATCCTTGAAGGTTTGGTTGCGGAGTTTGGAGGTTGCGCAGAACAAAGGGTACAATGAGCGCGAAGTTGAGCGGCTGCTCGCAATAGTCGCAGAGCGCCGGGACGATTGGATAGGTGCCTGGAATGACTTCTTTGGCCTTTGAAACCGATGAAATGCGCCCCATAAAGGCGTGGTGTACGCATGACGAGGTGCATGTGGCCCTCGCCGACGGTCGGACAATCGCGACTCCTCTCTGGTGGTATCCCTTTCTTGCAAAGCTGGATCGGACCGCCCTCAACAACATCGAACTGATGTACGAGGGAATCTGGTGGCCCGCTATCGACGAAGGCATTTCGGTCAAGAGCATGTTTCTTGGCAGGAAAGCCCCCGGCGCGGTGCCGCCATCGGTTGCTGCCGAATAGCGGATTGGAGTTCAGGAGCGAATGTCCGACGTGAGCAATCACACCGGCGGGTGCCGTTGCGGCGCGGTGCGGTTTGAGGCCTCGGCCGAACCGAACCATGTCAGCTATTGCCATTGCAGCGACTGCCGCAAGGCGACCGGTGCGCCGGTCTCGGCTTTCGTCGGCTTCGCTGCTGATCAGGTATCGCTGACCGGCGATGCGCTGAAGAGCTTCGATAATGGCCCGGTGACGCGCAGCTTCTGCGGTATCTGCGGCTCGCCGATCGCCTATGCAGACGAACGCATCGGCGATCATCTCTATTTCATGCTCGGCGCGATGGACGCGCCCGAGAATTACAAGCCGACGCTGCACGCCTATGTGCGCGAGCAACTGCCCTATCTGCATATGCCGGACGGGCTGCCGAGACATCTGAGAACCAGCGTGCCGAGACCGGACGGAACAGAATCATGAAGCTCACCCTTTCCTGGCTGAAGGACCATCTTGAAACAGAGGCGTCGCTCGATGAGATCGTCGAGAGACTGACCTCAATCGGCCTTGAGGTTGAATCCGTCGACGACAAGGCGAGCCTGAAACCTTTCGTCATCGCCAAGGTGCTGACGGCGATACAGCACCCCGACGCCGACCGGCTGCGTGTGCTGACGGTGGATACCGGCGACGGCAAGCCGCCTGTCCAGGTCGTGTGCGGCGCGCCGAATGCCCGCGCCGGTCTGGTCGGCGCCTTCGCCGCGCCCGGCACGTATGTCCCCGGCATCGACGTGACGCTGTCGGTCGGAAAGATCCGCGGCGTCGTGAGCCACGGCATGATGTGCTCGGAACGCGAGCTGCAACTCTCCGACGAGCATGACGGTATCATCGACCTGCCGGAGGACGCGCCGGTCGGTACGAGCTTCGCCGCCTGGGCCAAGCTCGACGATCCGGTGATCGAGATCGGCCTGACGCCGAACCGGCCCGACGCGACGAGCATTTACGGCATCGCGCGCGACCTCGCCGCGGCGGGGCTTGGCACTCTCAAGGACGGAGCGATCGCGCCGGTCGCGGGCAAGGGCGAATGCCCCGTCAAGGTGAAGCTCGAGTTCGGCGATACGCCGAAACTCTGTCACGGCTTCGCGCTGAGGCTCGTGAAGGGCGTCAGGAACGGGCCGTCGCCGAAATGGCTGCAGCAGCGGCTGATCGCGATCGGGCTCAGGCCCATCAACGCGCTGGTCGACATCACCAACTACATCACCTTCGATCGCGGCCGGCCGCTGCATGTGTTCGATGCGAAGAAGGTGAAGGGCGATCTCACCGTCCGCCGCGCGAAGCCGGGTGAGAAGGTGCTGGCGCTCGACGGCCGCGAATACGAGCTGACGCCGGAGATGTGCGTCATCGCCGACGACAACGGGGTCGAATCGATCGCCGGCATCATGGGCGGCGAGCATTCGGGCTGCGACGAGAACACGACCGACGTGCTGATCGAGTCCGCGCTTTGGGAGCCGCTGAACGTCACGCGCACCGGCCGCGAGCTCGGCATCATCACCGATGCGCGCTATCGCTTCGAGCGCGGCGTCGACCCGGAGTTCATGGTGCCCGGCCTCGAACTCGCGACGAAGCTGGTGCTCGACCTCTGCGGCGGCGAGGCAAGCGAGGCCGAGGTGGTCGGCTATGCCGGCCATACGCCGAAGATCGTCGCCTTCCCGCATGCGGAGGTGAAGCGCCTGACAGGCATAGAGGTGCCGAAGGCGGAGAGCCTGGACATATTGAAGCGTCTCGGCTTCGAGCCGAAGGGCGATGGCGATCCGGTCGACGTGGCGGTTCCGTCATGGCGGCCAGATGTCGACGGCAAGGCTGACCTCGTCGAGGAGGTGATGCGCATCCACGGCGTCGACAATATCGAGCCGCAGCCGCTCGGCGCACATGATGCCGTCAATGGAAAAATCCTGACGGTGCTGCAGGTGCGCACCCGCGCGGCAAAGCGCGCGCTTGCGGTTCGAGGCATGATGGAGGCCGTCACCTGGTCGTTCATTCCGGCCAAGCACGCGGAGTTGTTCGGCGGCGGGCAGCCAGCGCTGAAGCTGGCGAATCCGATCGCGGCCGACATGTCGGACATGCGGCCCTCGCTGCTGCCAGGCCTTGTCGCGGCGGCGCAGTGCAATGCCGACCGCGGCATCGGCGATGTCGCGCTGTTCGAAGTTTCGGGCACCTATGAAGGCGATGCGCCGGAGAAGCAGCGCCGCGTCGCGGCGGGTGTCAGGCGCGGCACGGCGAAGCTGGACGGCGCGGGCCGCGACTGGGCAGGCAATGCCGGAAATGTCGGCGTGTTCGACGCCAAGGCCGATGCGCTTGCCGCGCTCGAAGCGGTCGGCGCGCCGGTCGACAGGCTGCAGATCGAGGCGGGCGGTCCTTCCTGGTACCATCCGGGACGGTCGGGCGTGATCAAGCTCGGCCCGAAGACTGTACTCGGCCATTTCGGCGAGTTCCATCCGAAGACACTTGAAGCGCTCGACGTGTCGGGGCCGCTCTGCGGTTTCGAAGTGTTCATCGACACCGTGCCGGAGCCGAAGGCCAAGCCCACGCGCACCAAGCCGAAGCTCGACCTGTCGCCCTTCCAACTCGTGACGCGCGACTTCGCCTTCGTCGTCGACAGGACGGTCGAGGCCGGTGCGCTGACCAAGGCGGCGCTGGCGGCCGACAGGAAGCTGATCACAGGCGTCTCGGTCTTCGATATTTTTGAAGGGGCCTCGATTGGCCCCGACAAAAAATCGATCGCCATCGAGGTGTCGATCCAGCCGGTCGAGAAGACGCTGACCGACGAGGATTTCGAGGCGCTCGCCGGCCGCATCGTCGAGAACGTGAAAAAGCAGACGGGCGGCGTGCTGCGCGGTTGAGCCCGCGCAACACGCCTCAGCCGTTCGTCATGGCCATGCCGGCCGCGTAATAGCGGTCGCCGGCGATCTGCTCGGGCGACACGAGAGCGCCGATCTCCGCGACCTCGGCGTCGCTGAGCTCTATGCCTGCGGCGGCCACATTGGCTTCGAGATTGGCGATCTTGCGCGAGCCCGGAATGGGCACGATGAAGTCGCCCTGGTGCAGCACCCAGGCGAGCGCGAGCTGTGCGGCTGTCTTTCCCTTCGCCGCCGCCAGTGCTTCCAGCTTTGTCACGACGGCGAGATTGCGCTCGATGTTCTCCGCCTCGAAGCGCGGGATGTTGTGCCGGAAATCGTTCGCGCCGAGCTGGTCGGCCGATTTGATCGCGCCGGCGAGAAAGCCGCGGCCGAGCGGGCTGAACGGCACGAAGCCGATGCCGAGCTCGCGGCAGACATCGAGCACGCCGTTTTCGGGATCGCGCGTCCAGAGTGAGTATTCGCTCTGCACGGCGGCGATCGGATGCACCGCATGCGCGCGGCGGATGGTGGCGACGCTCGCCTCGGAGAGGCCGAGCGCGCGGACCTTTCCTTCGCGCACGAGGTCGGCCATGGCGCCGACCGTGTCCTCGATCGGCACGTCGGGATCGACACGGTGCTGGTAGAAGAGGTCGATGACGTCGGTGCCCAGCCGCTGCAGCGATGCCTCCACCACCACACGGACATGCTCGGGCCGGCTGTTCAATCCGGACTGCTGCTTCGGCCCGTCGATCGTCTCGACGATGTTGAAGCCGAATTTGGTGGCGATCCTGACCTTCTCGCGCATGGCTTTGAGCGCCTTGCCGACCAGCACCTCGTTGGTGAAGGGGCCATAGCTCTCGGCCGTATCGAAGAGCGTTACTCCGAGTTCGACCGCGCGGTGGAGCGTGCGGATCGCATCAGCCTCGTCTTGGCCGCCATAACCGTGGGTCATGCCCATGCAGCCGAGTCCGACCGGAAAGACGCTGAGTTCGGCGCCGAGCTTTCTGAGTTTCATGCAGGATCTCCTTCGCCCTTAATCTAGGTCAGAAGAGGGGCAGCCGACAGGGGAATGGCTTGCGCCAGCGCGGCTTGGCACGGCGAGACTTTTCGGGCAAAGCTCTGCGCCTGCGAAAAACGCCTGCAAGACGAGGAGAGAAGTATGTTCCGTTGGGGTATTTTGTCGACGGCCAAGATCGGTCGCGAGCAGCTCATTCCGGCCATCGTCGATGCCGAGAACGGCGTCCTGGCGGGCATCGCCAGCCGCGACCTGAAGAAGGCGAAGGCGCTCGCCAACCGCTTCGGCGCGCACCACGCATTCGGCTCCTACGAGGAAATGCTCGCGTCGGACAAGATCGACGGCGTCTATATCCCGCTGCCGACCTCGCAGCATGTCGAATGGGCGGAGAAGGCGGCCGAGGCCGGCAAGCATGTGCTGGTCGAAAAGCCGCTGGCGCTTGACGCCAAGGACATCGCCAAGCTGATCAAGATACGCAACCGGAAGAAGGTGCTGATCTCGGAAGCCTTCATGGTCACCTACCACCCGCAGTGGATCAAGGTGCGGGATCTCGTGCAGTCGGGCGCGATCGGCACGCTGCGCTATGTGCAGGGCGCTTTCACCTATTACAACGTCGACCCCAAGAACATGCGCAACATCCTCGCGCTCGGCGGCGGCGCGCTGCCCGACATCGGCGTCTATCCGACCGTCTCGACCCGCTTTGTCACTGGCAAGGAACCGAAGCGCGTGCAGGCGACGGTTGAGCGCGACAAGAAGTTCAAGACGGATAATTATTCGTCGATCCGCGCCGATTTCGGCGATTTCGAGCTGTCCTTCTACCTGTCGACCCAACTCGCCAACCGCCAGCTGATGGTGTTCCACGGCGACAAGGGTTTCATCGAGGTGCACGGCCCCTTCAACGCCGGGCTCTATGACCACCACCGTGTCTCCCTGCACAACCGGAACCACACCGAGGAGACGCTGTTCCGTTTCCCCGGGGCGTCGCAGTACAAGCTGCAGGTCGAGGCATTCGCGCGTGTCGCCAACGGCTCGAAGGAGCCGGTCTTCACGCTGGAAAACTCGGTGAAGAACCAGAAGGTGATCGATGCGATCTTCCGCGCCGGCGACAGCGGGGGTTGGGAGAAGGTCTGAGGCCGCCTGCGGCGACAGGTGGCTTTCCGCGGTCGCCCGTTAGGAAACAGCCGGTAACAAGGATCCGTCTGTGACGGCATCCGGCAGAAACAAGCAAAGAGCACCGTTCCTCCAGGGTCGTGCGCCTCGCGCACGCACAGGAGGGCAAAATGGACCAACAAGCGATCGGCTTTCGCCGCGCGACCGAACACGATCGGCCGGCGATCAAGGCCCTGATGCGGGGCGAACGCGTCAATCCGACAGGCATCAACTGGCCGAACTTCCTGGTCGCCGCCAAGGCGGATCGCATCGTCGGCGCGGCGCAGATACGGCACCATTCCGACGGTTCGCGCGAACTTGGCTCGCTCGTCGTGGCCAAGGATGTGCGCGGGTACGGCATTGCCTCGCGCCTGATCGATACACTGCTCGCCGACGAGCGGGAACCGATCTGGATGATCACGCCTGAGGCCCACGCCAGCGTCTATGCGCGTTGGGGCTTCGAGCCGATCGAGCCGAGCGCTGCGCCGGTCAAGGTGCGGTTCAACTGGCGTATAGGCAGCCTGGCGCGCATCGTCTCCTTCCTCAGGCGGCTGCCGAGGCGGAGGTTGGTGATCTTGGAGCGCCTCCCTGTCGAGCGACGCAAGCAAACCGCCTTCGCGGCCGAGGGACTGTAGGCGGGATTCCGCGTCTCGGTGTCGATGCCGTTTACAAGTTAGATGCTTGGTTATATAACAAGTTATCAATTGAGGCATCCAATGACTGAAGACGTGGTCCGCTCCTTCGGGTTTCTGACGCTCGGCACGCGCATGAAGCGTATCGGAGAAAGGCTGCAGGCCGACACACAGAAGATCATCGAGAGCTGTGAAGCGCCCATCCAGGCCAGCCAGTATCCGTTCCTTGCGGCGTTGGACAGGCTGGGACCTCTGACGATCGGCGAGCTTGCGGAGGCGATCGGCATCACCCAGCCGGGGGCGACGCGCACGGTCGGGCAACTTGTCGAGCTCGGCCTGCTGGGGAGCGAAACCGCGCCTGACGACCAGCGGCGAAGGATCGTCTCGCTCACGCGGGAAGGACAGCGGCTCGTCGCCGCAGCCAAGCGCGATGTATGGCCGCGCATAAGGGAAGCGGTCGCCGACCTCTGCGGCGATCTCGACGGCCCCCTGCTCGACCAGCTGGCGTCGATCGAGGATGGACTAGCCGCCGCTCCGCTCGATCGGCGCGTCGCCAAGGTGGTGTCGTGAATCACATGCTCGACCGGCCGATCTGGAACGCGTTGAGCACGCGGCATGCTTCGCTGGCGCAAGGAGGCGATCTCGCCAAACGCTACGCGCCGGACATCCATCCTTTCGCCTGCAGCCTCGATGAGAGCCCTGAGAGCTTGCTGGCCCTTGCCGAGATCGCCAGGCCAGGCGAGACGCTGATCTTCCTGCAGGCGGACGAATTCGTGCCGCCATTAGGCTTCGAGGCGAAGATGACGGCATTCGGCGTCCAGATGATCGCCGAGCGGCATATGCCGGTCGTCGAGGACGAGCGCATCGAGAAGCTCGGCGAGGCCGATGCTGCAGAGATGCTGGAACTCGCCTTGCTGACGAAGCCTGGCCCCTTCACCCTGAAGGCGCAGGCGCTCGGCGATTTCTGGGGCGTGAAGGAGGACGGCAGGCTGATTGCCATGGCTGGCGAGCGGCTGAAGCAGGATGGGCTTGCCGAGATCAGCGGCGTCTGCACGCATCCGGACCATAGGGGCAAGGGCCTCGGTCGCCTGCTTACATTGTACGTCGCGGGGAAAATCTACGCCAGGAACGAGCAGCCTTTCCTGCATACATATGCTGGCAATGCCACCGCGATCGGTCTTTACGGGTCGATCGGCTTCAGGCTGAGGACACGCATGAACGTCGCAGTGATCGAGCGGCAGGCTCAGCCGGAATAATCGCACGGCCCGCGAAAAATCTTTGAACCCTTCGGGCTCCCCGCGCGACCGATGAAGGTCAGCAACCGGAGCGCCCTCAAACGATCGCGCTCCCCAAGCAAGAAGGGAGTACCGAAATGATGAAATACGCCTTGATCCTGTCGGCCTCGGTCACGCTTGGCATGACCGCGACCGCGATCGCTGCCAACACCGGCAACCCCGCCGCACCCTCGCTCGAAATGTCGGACGGTTCCTACGAAGTCGCCGGCATGGTCTGGCGCTGCGGCAAGAACAACCCGGCCTGGTGGGGCACATTCGGCAATGGCTGTCTGAAGCAGAAGCGTCAGGCCCGCAAGAATGGTTCGGCGTCGACGGGCACCGGCAATTTCGCTGTCGAACAGCCTGCGCCTCCGCCGGCGAAACGTCGCTTCACGCAGTAGCCACCCGGCGGACCGATGAATGGATGCGGCGGGCGGAACAACCGTCCGCCGCATCCATTCGATTCTCTCCGTCGGCGAGGCGATGCCGATAGCGTGAACAGGTCGAATTGCCGCCTCGACTTTCCATCCCCGTAGAATCTAGTTAGTCACCTCATCAGAGGGGGGCTCGTGTCACGCGAGCATGAAAAGGAGAAGCAGGCCCTCCGGCAGCGATCCGGAGAGGCGCCAACCTGGCACTAGAGGCGAATGACGCTGAAGAAACTTATCTGGCCCGCTGTCGGAGCGCTCGCAATCGTTCTCTCGGTCTGGCTGCTCTATCGCGAGTTGCGCGGTCTCTCGCTGGCCGATCTTGGCGACAGCTTCGCCGCAATCCCCACCAGCGGCTGGATGTTTTCCGCATTGTGCACGCTTGCGGCCTATGCCGCGCTCGCGGGTTACGACCGGATCGCGCTGCTCCATCTCGAGCGCAAGGTGTCCTGGCTTTTCATCACGCTCTGCTCCTTCACCACCTATGCCCTGTCGCACACGATCGGGGCATCGGTGTTCTCGGGTGCGGTGGTGCGGTACCGCGCCTATTCCTCGCGCGGGCTGACGCCGCAGGAGATCGGCGTCCTGGTCGCCTTCTGCTCGTTCACCTTCGCGCTCGGCGTCATGCTGCTGACCGGCCTGGTCCTGGTGTTCGAACCTGGAATCACCGAGCGGATCGCCGATCTACTACCCGAAGGCGTCTCCATCTCGACCGGCTATTTCCTGCTGGCGCTGGTCGGCTTCTACGTTCTCGGAAGCTGGCTGGGGCTGAAGCCTCTGAAGATCGGGGCGATCAGCCTGCAATACCCGCGGCTGCCGATCGTCGCGCGCCAGCTCGTCATCGGTCCGATCGAGCTGCTTGCGGCCGCCGGCATTGTCTATTTCGCCCTGCCGGCGACCGGCAATCCGGGTTATTTCGTCGTGCTCGGCATCTTCCTGATATCCTTCACCGTGGCGCTTCTTTCGCATGCGCCGGGCGGCGTCGGGGTGCTCGAACTGGTCTTCATCATGGCGTTGCCGGACATGGATCCGGCGGATGTTCTGGCCGCCCTCCTGGTGTTCAGGTTCTTCTACCTGATCATCCCTTTCCTCATCGCCATCGTGATTCTGCTCGTTTTCGAGCGTTCGCAATTGATGCAGCCCGACCTCGAAGGTCGGGAAAACGCATCATAAGCTGACTTGCGTTGGAATTTGGCCCTTCTTATATACGCCGCAACCGCGCGGGCCGGCTGAGAACAGTCGTGTCCGGCGCGGAATTTCCACTATACGGGGGCCGTCTCCGGAACGCCTCATTGGGTCCTGACGGCCTGCTTGAAGGAGAGAACTAGAAAAATGGCAAAAGTAATCGGTATCGATCTCGGGACCACCAATTCCTGCGTCGCCGTGATGGACGGCAAGGATGCCAAGGTCATCGAGAATGCGGAGGGCGCGCGCACGACCCCTTCCATCGTCGCTTTCACCGGCGACGGCGAACGTCTGGTCGGCCAGCCGGCAAAGCGCCAGGCGGTCACCAATCCCGAAAACACCATCTTCGCGGTCAAGCGCCTGATCGGCCGCCGCTATGACGATCCGGTGACGGAGAAGGACAAGAAGCTTGTCCCCTACAAGATCGTCAAGGGTGACAATGGCGACGCCTGGGTCGAGGCCGGCGACAAGAAGCAGTCGCCCTCCCAGATCTCGGCGATGATCCTGCAGAAGATGAAGGAGACGGCGGAGGCCTATCTCGGCGAGAAGGTCGAGAAGGCGGTCATCACCGTCCCGGCCTACTTCAACGACGCCCAGCGCCAGGCCACCAAGGATGCCCGCAAGATCGCCGGCCTCGAAGTGCTGCGCATCATCAACGAGCCGACCGCGGCGGCGCTCGCCTACGGTCTCGACAAGAAGGACGGCAAGACGATCGCCGTCTATGACCTTGGCGGCGGCACCTTCGATATCTCGGTTCTCGAGATCGGCGACGGCGTGTTCGAGGTGAAGTCGACCAATGGCGACACCTTCCTCGGCGGCGAGGACTTCGACATGCGGCTCGTCGAATATCTGGCGGCCGAGTTCAAGAAGGAACAGGGCATCGACCTGAAGAACGACAAGCTGGCGCTGCAGCGGCTGAAGGAAGCCGCCGAAAAGGCCAAGATCGAGCTCTCCTCGGCGGCGCAGACCGAGGTCAATCTGCCCTTCATCACGGCCGACGCCAAGGGCCCGAAGCACCTCGCGATCAAGCTCACCCGCTCGAAGTTCGAGGCGCTGGTCGATGATCTGGTGCAGCGGACCGTTGCGCCCTGTAAGGCCGCCCTCAAGGATGCCGGCCTTACCGC
>JAEYXI010000260.1 GCA_023428515.1 Pseudomonadota bacterium
CCCTTGCCCCCAACTCCCCCGCTGCTCCGCGCGAACTCGGGAAGCAGGACGCAGCCTGCTTCGCCTAAGAACTGTATAGCCCCGGCGAGATCTTGACGGCGACCCGACTAGACAAATCAATGGTTCATCACCCAAATTCACAATGGAGACTTCAGAATGTTCTCTCTCAATCGCGCTGAAATCATCGGCAATCTCGGCGGAAAGCCCGAAATCCGTACCTTCCAGAACGGTGGGCGCGTGGCCTCTTTCCGAGTGGCAACCAACACCTCGTACAAGGATCGTGACGGCAATTGGAAGGAGGTCGAGCAGTGGCACAGCGTCGTGGTATTCGATGAGTACCTGATCAAGCGCGTCGAAAAGCGCCTGAAGACCGGCACCAAGGTCAACGTGTCGGGTGCCATGGAGACCCGCGAATACGAGAAGGATGGGCAGACCCACCGTGTGACGGAGATCGTGCTGCGCCCCTATGGCAAGGGCGACATCATTCTCCTCGATGGTTGGATCGCCGCCGAGTGAGGCCGTAATGTCCGGGTGGTGAGATTGCTCCCACCCGGATTAACTCGGCCAGGTATGGAGAGACCCCATGGAGCCCTACCGCGTTCACAACTTTCCGGCCCCTGACCTGCCGGGCACGGCCGGCCGTCACACCTTGTCCCGGCCGCTCTGGCTTCGCGCCCTCATGTGGCCGCTGCGCCTGCTCGCTTCGATGGTGCGCAGCATGGCGCTGTTTGTCTTGGTCACCGGCCTGCCCTTCGTCGTTCTTATGCGAAAGCTGGCGCTGGTGTGGATCGTGCTCGCCGTGGCGGGGTTTGCTTCCGGCGTGCCGGCGCTTCACGCCTCGCTGATGCTGGCCGCCGGCGCTGTCTCTTGGCTGTTCATGGATGCTTGGAATTGGGCGCTTTATCGCCTTCTGCCCGAAGATGATGTTCTCATCGCGCCTTATCATTGATCCACGATCGGCGACCGCTACCATCTTGGCAGAGGCCTTATCGGGCAAAGCAAAGCAACGCACGCGCAAAATCCACGCAGGCTAAAGAAGCGCGTGAGGTTTAATCAATTCGCTTCTGTCACCTGTTGAAGCAGAATGTATAGGCACAATACTGATGCCCTAATGGCTGGCCCTCGTCTCTATTGCGCCGGAGCCACTCTTGGAGGAGGCTTTGGCGCGCGCTGAGGCGCCTGTGCTGCCGGCGGAGACGAAATGACGGCCGCCGGAGCCGCCGGAAAGCAGCTGATGGCCCCAATCGTGTTGGACCCATAGACGACATATCCGGTGGGCCTGCGCACACTGTGTTCAGCTTCGATCGGCACATAGAGATAGCAGATTGACCCATCCACCGGATCGCGAAAGCGCTGGATGATGGTGTCCATCAGGGGGCCCCGATAGATGCCCTCTATCTGCATCGCATTGAGGCTCTGCCAACTCGGGCCAACAGGCTGAATCATAGGAGCGACAGCTGCCACCGGCTCCTCTTGCGGCGGCGCCCTGGGAGCAGGCGTTGCCGGCGGCAAGACCGCCAAAGGCGGTGCGGAAACGCCCGCCGTGGCGTGAAGAATGCGTTCGCGAAAGGTCTCCCAAAGGACCAGCAATAGAGCAGCCCCAACGACAAGTGCGAGGGCAATCAACAGCGCAGGTAAAATCCGTTTCACGCCAGTCGCCGTGTTCACCCGGCCGACGCACGGGAGATAAAAACGAGCACTGGCCGGCGCGACGCGCGACCGGCCAGTCCGATGACGCTAAGCGCCGCGATCAAAACTCCAAGGTCGCGCCGATCCGGCCGACATTGGCATTGCCGCCGCCATTGCCGTAACCCGCGTGCAGCATTATCGGCATCTCCGTCGCAAGCCGATGGGCGACGTTGATGCCGACGCCGGTTTCGCCGCTGAAATAGCTGACATTGCCGGAGAGCGTGGTCTTGCCCGGTGCCGAGGGCATGACGGGGCCGGCAAGCGCGACAGCGGCGGCAATGCCCTGTCGAGCCTCGACACGCGTCTGCTGGATTTCATTGCTGAGGCCCAGAACGGCTCCGTTGAGCTGGCTCACATTCACCGCGTCGGTCGGTGCGATGCCTGCCGCGACATTGGTAATCCGCCGTTCGGCGCCTGCCGCGCCCACGGAGACAGTGTTCACCTGGCTCGCGACCGAACCATTGCCGAGCGCGACGGAGTTCGCCGCGTTTGCCTGAGCGCCGGCACCAATGGCCGTTGAGTTCGTCCCATTGGCCTGAGCGCCCGTTCCAGCCGCCGTGGAGTTGGCCGCCACGGCTTGCGAACCTGTGCCGAAGGCACTGGAGTTGGTTCCCTGAGCGCTGGCGCCTGAACCCACAGCAGACGCGCCCGTGGCCTGCGCATTTGCCTGATAACCCATGGCGACGCCGTTCTGGGCGCCGGCCGCGACATAGGCGCTCGTACCATATACCGAGGCGTTCACGGCACCGGCGCCCGCATAGGCGTTCGTGCCGTAGACGCTGGCATAATTCGCGCCTTCATAAACCTGGGCGCCGTAGCCAAAGGCATTAGAGTAGTTGGTGTTCTGCGCCACCGATGCATTCGTACCGACCGCAGTGGAACTCTGCGAGTTGGCTCCGACCGACGCGCTACGGCCCAAGGCCAGCCCGTTCACCGCACCGTCGCCGACGGAAGCCGCCGTGCCCACGGCCGTGGAATCGGTGACATTGTCGCCGATAACGGCGCTGCGGCCGACCGCGTTGGAACTGACAGATCCATCGCCGACGGAAGCGCCGACGCCGACGGCGCTTGACGCAGCGGAATTGTCGCCGACCGTCGCCTGCGTGCCGATAGCTTGCGCACTGTTCGAGCCGGCCCCGACGGTTGCCTGGCTTCCAATCGCGGATGCGGACACCGAGCCGGCACCAACGGCGGCGCTGCGCCCTGCCGCCAAAGCTCCTGTGCTGTTATCGCCGACGGTCGCCTGTGTGCCGATAGCCGTCGCGTTCGAGGCGTTGTCGCCCACGCTCGAACTCCGACCGACCACATTCGCGCTTTCGGAGCCATTGCCGATGGACGACTGAATGCCCAAGACGGTTGAGGCAGACGAGTTCGTCCCTATCGTGCTGCCAAAACCGATTGCAGTCGAGTAGTTTGAATCCGCGCCGATAGTGGCGGCGTTCCCGAAGGCTATCGAGCCGTTGGTTCCGCCGGTATTGGCAGGCGTCTGACCCGTCGCGGAGATGGCGAAGCCGGAGGTGTTTCCGCCATCGATACCGCTCCCCAGCGTGTCAGCGACGGAGGGCGTTGCTCCCACCATCAGCAGCGCGCCGAGCGACACCCCGCAAGAGTACCTCGCGATCCGCAAAATCGTCATTTCCGCCCCTCATATTTTCTTCGAATTAAAAACACTTTCTCAACAAAATCATGAATCGGGGCCGGCGAGCAAGCCGGTGGCAAGGCCGGCGCAGGCCAATTGGGCACGTACGCGCGTCCCCTGGAGGTCCGGAGCTATGAATTTGCTGCGAATGCAAAGGTATATGGGGCGGCTACGTAGTTTTCCGGAGAGCTGGAGAAATCCCGCTTTGCAGCAGAATTGCAGTTGGGCGACGGCGAGGAATTGGCTCATTGCGCCCATGTGGGGAGTAGCCCGGAAGAGCCTGCCTGCCAGAGTCTGCGCTGTACGGGGTGGCGCATCTCACCAATATGGCGACCAACACACCATGCGATGACACCGATGTAAGAGGGAAACCGGCCTGGGTGATGTGGTTTCGAGAGCAGGACGCGCACGCGCGCGAGGAGAGCTGTCGGGTGGGATTGGCGAAGCGAGTAATCAGCAAAACATCCCGCCCCTTTTCCGTCACATTCCCATTGCGGTGCGACCGTAGCGTGCACTAGCCTCGAACGCATAGTAATGGGTCTGGTGGGACGAGATGAGCCTCCATCGTAGCGTTCGTGGCCGTGCGTTCTCGTCCAGTTCCCTTCTTGCCCTCGGGCTCATCGGTATAGCGGCAGCCACCTTCTATGGCGGTGATGGCGCCATCGCGCAGGCGCCGCCCCCTCCGCCCGGACAGACACAGCCCGCCTCGCCGGATGTGAGCACACCGGCGGTGCCAGACCCTGCGGCGGCGGCGCAGACCCTTCCCACGCCCGACAAGCCGGTGATCTACGGGCCCGGCGGCGTGCTGTCGCTGCCCGCGCCGGAGAAGACGGAGGCAGGTGCTGCGGAAGCGGGTGAGACCGGGACGGCCGGTGAGGCGGAGCCGCAGGCCGCCGCGGCTCTTGCGGACCCCCCGGAGCCCGGCGGCTTCGGCGCGTTCAGCAACATCACGCCGGAGCCGGGACAGGCCAAGCCCGACAAGGCGCCCTATAATGGCAGCTTCACGCAGGTCGTCGACCTGAAGGTGCCGGCCTTCCGCGGGATCGAGCCGGATATCGACCTCGTCTATGATTCCAGCCTCGGCCTGCGGGCCGGCGGCTTCTTCGCCGGTTATGTCGGGGTCGGCTGGCAGGTCGCGGGGCTCAGCGACATCGTCCGCATCTCGGTGCGGCAGGGGGCGCCAGCCTTCGACGCCAACGACACCTTTGCGCTCGATGGCACGCCGCTTGTGCCCTGTAGCGCAGCGGCGACCAATCCCAGCTGCGAATCCGGCGGCACCCATGCCACGCGGGTGGAGAGCTATCGGCGCATCGTCTTCGCCCCGGGCGACAATAGCTGGACGGTGACCGGCAAGGACGGCACCCGCTCGATCTACCGGCCGGTCTCGACCTGGGGCAGCACGGTGCCGAGCGGCGACACCGATCCCGACAAGCTGCGCAACCAGTATCGCTGGCTTCTGGCGCAAGTGGTGGATACGCACGGCAACACGGTCTCCTACAGCTATGGCTGCGGGATTCTGCCTTCCTGCTGGCCGACGCAGATCACCTATGCCGGGGTGCAGATCGACTTCGTCGCCGAGACGGTCGCGGACACGCAGAGTTCGGCCACCGGGCGCAGTCTGGCCATTCAGGACCAGCGGCTGAGGCGGATCGAGATCCGGGTCGATGGCAACACATACAAGGCCTATCTGCTGACCCATGAGGCGAGCCCGATCACCGCGCTTGCACGGCTGGCCTCGGTCCGGGAGTTCGGCAGCGACTTCGTCCTTCAGCCGGACGGGACAGCGACCGGCACGGCGATGCCGCCGACGACCTTCGCCTATTCCAACCCGAGCGTCGATTTCACCACCGAAAAGCTCTTCGATGCCCCAACTCAGTATAATCCTCCTGGGTTCGGTGACTTCAATGGGGATGGTCGCGTTGATTTGGCGCGTCCCAGTATGTCCAGCTCAACAATTCAGCAGGAAAGATTCTGCTCCTTCGCGGGGTTGCAGGAGACAAATATACTAAAATGTCCTGTGATAAGAAACAGATCGTTAAACGGGTGGTACACCGACAATATTGTTCTAGATTACGACGCGAATGGTATTGATGATTTCGTCTGGGCTCAGGTATTTCGAGGAGAGTGTGATGATCTTTCATGCCCAAAACTGCAGGGTGGGTCGTATTCTTACAGCATAACGCGCAATGGAAGCGCGAATGAGTTGAGCATCAACAACGTAAATGTTCCCCTCCCGTGGTACCAGATCATTCGCGAAGAGCCAGTTCCCTACGACCATTCGACCGCGGTCGCGGATTTCGATGGAGATGGTCGTGAAGAGATTCTGATGACCAGCAAGGCCCAAGGATACCCGCAGGCATCGGCTATTCGGCTTTTCGCGTTCAACGGCACGACCCTTGCCGGAAAAAGCGTCACCATCGGTGGCGCCACTACGCCCGGCCTCACGTCAGGGATGGCGACGCCTGACATTGATGGTGATGGCCGATCAGAGGTCGCTATCGGAACCAAGCTCTATGGAAAGGCCGCCAACGGCAATTTTCCTCTCCTCAGGACGATCCGCGATACTAGCTACGTCGGTGACCTCAATGGAGATGGCAAGTCGGACCGGGTTGATTTCAGCGGTCTCGGCACCACGGTGAGGGTGTCCTATTCGGATGGGACGGAGTTTACAGCGCCCGAGGTTATCGGCACGCTGCCGAGCCCTAGAGGTTTAGCCTCAAGGACGTTCCTTGCCGATATCGACGGGGATGGCCGTACGGACATAGTCGTCCAGCCAAGCGATGCCTCTCTTATCAGC
>JAEYXI010000346.1 GCA_023428515.1 Pseudomonadota bacterium
CACTGCACCACTTGCTCTATGGCTGCGCAGGCGAGCGTGCCAACCATATACGGAATGTTGTGCGTCTGCGCGGCCCTGGCGAAACGTTCGGTGGCGCCCGGCCACATCATCCCGTCGAGGCCGATCGGCGAGATGCCGATCGGGGCCGCGTAACGCTGGCCGAAGAGCTCGACGGATGTATCGACTTCCGTGACGTCGATGCCGTATCGCGGCACCAGCTCGACTGCCTTTAGCGCTGCACGGTTGCGGTCGAGACCGGTTTCATCACCGGCACCGCCCTGCAAAAACTCGTAGGCGAAACGTGGAATACGCCATTTTGCGCGCTTCTCCAGATCCCTGACCAACGGATAACGCCTGCCCATTTCAGCCAGCGTCTTTGCATCGTCTCCCGATCCTCGCCGCATCCCCCGGTGCCCTCTAGTACGAGACCATGACGTCGAGCATGGCCTGCCGCCCGCTCCTGGTCGCCGAAAGCGCGCGCTGGAGTGCTGCCGGCAGGTCCTCTCCGTGCTCGACACGCTCCGCATGGGCCCCATGGGCGCGGGCGACGGCCGCGTAATCCGGAGCCGGATCGAGCGCCGTGATCGGCATGGTGTTGGCGGTCGCCGCACTTCCGTCGGGATACATGTAGAGCGTCGAGAGGCGCACCGCGTTCCAGATGCCGTTATTGAAGACAATGGTCAGAAGCGGCAGCTTCAGTGCGGTGGCCGTCTGATGGCAGGCGACGGGGTTGGCGAACATGTAGGAGCCGTCGCCGATCGTGGCGATGACCTGCCGGCTTCGGTCACCGAGCTGCGCACCGAGCGCTGCGGTGAGGCCGAAGCCCAGACCGCCAGAGAGAGGGGTCGAGAAGAAGCCCTTGGGATGCGTGAACTCCATCACCGTGGGGTCGATTCCGAGTTCGTTCACGATGGCGGTGTTCTCGTCGGTGATGTCGGAGATGCAGCGGCTGACATAGGCCGGCGTCATCGGCGCGCCGTTTCCCATGGCGGCGCGCCGGGCGGCGGCCTCCCCCTGTCGGGCTTTCACCATGGCCCACTTTTCGCGGCGTACGGAGAATGTTTCCCCGGCCGGCACACGCTCGGCCATGGCGGCGGCAAGGGCGGCGATCGTCTTGTTGGTGCCGCCGGCAAGCGCGATGTCGATCGGAAAACTGCGGATGGGTACGCGGCTGTGCTGCGGGTCAGTGCCGATTGCGATGACCTTTGCACCTTCGGCCGGGGCTGCGTGATCGGAGATCCAAGGAACCGCCGCGTTGATGACCACGATCACGTCGGCGTCCTTCAGCACCTGCGTCGAATCGCGTCCGACCATCATCGGATGATGAGAGGGCAGCGCCAGACGGGTTGCCCACATTTCCACGGTGGGCAGCGCGAAGCGTTCGACAAAACCCGCGAGCGGTTCGAAATCGGCTCCAAGTTCCGGGCTCTGGCTGATAACGAGCGGGTTCTTTGCCGTGGCCAGCAGATCGGCGGCTTCCGCCACCAGCGCTGGATCAGCCGGGCCATAGGTGGTCGGCGTCGTGGTGGAGCGTTGCGCGGTCGCGGTCGCCGCACCTTCGGCAAGTGCCTCGCGCGGCAGGCTGAGATAGACCGGGCCGCGCGGTTCGCTCATGGCGATGCTTACGGCGCGGTCGATGACGAGCCCGGCCTGTTCCGGATAACGCAGCTCGTAATCCCACTTGACCACTTCACGGACCATGCCGCCCTGGTCGAACATTTCCTGGCCCCAGTGAATTGGCGAGGACCGTGAACCGAAACGGCCATGTTCGGTGATCGGGGTACGGCCGGAGAACATCATCATCGGCACGTTCTCGGAACGTGCATTGATGAGTCCCATCACCGAGTTGGCCAAGCCGACGTTGACGTGGACGATGACGCCGGCAGGCTTGCCGGTCATCAGATAGTAGCCATGCGCCATACCGACGGCGACCGCTTCGTGCGGAATGACCAGCGCCTCCGGCATTTTCAGGCCGGTCTCGGGCTGGCGCGCGAAGGCCTCGATGATCGACGGAAAGTCGGTACCGCCGTTGGCGAACAGCACATCGATGCCGGCGGCCTTCATCTGGGTCAGCACGGCTTCGGCGGTGAATGTGCCGGTCGGATCGTTGCCGTTTGTCATCCTCGTATTCCTTCACGCCATTCGGAGCCGGATCAGCTTACGCTGACCGTCTTCGTTACGAGGTAGGCCTCTACGCCCTCGATCCCGACTTCCGAGCCGTGGCCACTGTATTTCACGCCGCCAAACGGCGTTTCCGGCATGGAGATGTTGAAGGAGTTGATCCCGACCATGCCGGCTTCCAGCCGATCGGAGAGTCTGGCAATGGTCTTATGCGAATTGGAGAAGCCATAGGCAGCAAGGCCGTAGGGAAGTTGGTTCGCCTTGGCTATCGCGTCGTCGAAATCCGAGAAGCGGTTGAGCACCGCGACCGGCCCGAAAGGCTCCTCGCTCATGATGCGCGCATCGTCCGGAACGTCGGCGAGCACGGTCGGGGCATAGAAGAAGCCCTCGTTGTTGACCCGATGGCCGCCCGCAAGCAGCTTGGCGCCTTTGGACGTTGCATCCTGCACCAACGCCTCGATCGCCTCGCGGCGACGGGCATGCACGAGTGGCCCCATGTTGCTCGACGGGTCGAGGCCGTCGCCTATCGTCAGCTTTGATGCCTTGTCGGCGAACCCGGCGCAGAAGGCCTCGTAGGATTTGTCCTGGATGTAAAAACGTGTCGGCGAGACGCAAACCTGACCGGCGTTGCGATACTTGCGCTGGACGGACATTTCCAGTGCGGTAGCCTGGTCGGCATCGTCGAAGACGAGCACAGGCGCATGGCCGCCGAGTTCCATCGTGGTCCGCTTCAGGCCCTCGGACGCAAGCCGGATGAGGTGCTGACCGACTGCGATGGAGCCGGTGAAGGATATCTTGCGAATGACGGGCGAGGCGAGCAGGTGACGCGAGATGAAGTCCGGCACGCCGTAGACGACAGCGATTACGCCCGGGGGCACGCCCGCATCGGTCAGACACTGGGCAACGGCTGCCGCCGCAGCGGGAGCCTCTTCGCCGGGCTTGTAGATCATCGTGCAGCCGGCCGCGAGCGACGAACCCATTTTGCGGGCTGCATTGCCGACAGGGAAGTTCCAGGCGGAGAAGCCTGCGGTGGGCCCGACCGGCTCCTTGACGACCTGGAAGCGCGTTTCCCCGAGACGGCCCGGAATGACACGGCCATAGGTGCGACGAGCTTCTTCGGCGAACCATTCCATCTCTTCCGACGCGAAGTGCGTTTCAAGACGGGCTTCGGCGATCGGTTTGCCCATTTCGAGGGTTACGAGGCGGGCGATATCCTCCTGCCGTTCCTGCATCAGGTGAGCTGCGTCTTTCAGGATGCGGCCCCGGTCGCGCGGGCGCGTGGCCCGCCAGATCGGAAAGGCGCGCTGCGCCGCTTCGAGCGCCCGATCGAGATCCTCGGCCGTCGCATGCGGCACCACGCCGATCGGCTTCTCGTTGGCCGGATTGACCACGGCCTGTGTCTTGCGATCGCCGTTTTCCAGCCACGCGCCATCGATCAGCAGCCGCGCGGGCTCGTAGCC
>JAEYXI010000356.1 GCA_023428515.1 Pseudomonadota bacterium
CATAGATGTACTGCGCGATCGGCGTCGAGCCGACGAAGCCGATGGCCTTGATGTCGTGGTCGTCGAGGATGGCGTCCACCACTTCCTTGTCGCCGTTGACGACATTGAGGACGCCGGCCGGCAGGCCGGCCTAGATGAAAAGTTAAGCGATCCTGAGCGGCACGCCTGGATCGCGCTCGGACGGCTTCAGGATGAAGGCGTTGCCGGCAGCCAGCGCCGGACCGATCTTCCACAGCGGGATCATCGCCGGGAAGTTGAACGGGGTGATGCCGGCGACGACGCCGAGCGGCTGGCGCATGGAATAGGTGTCGATGCCGGGACCGGCATTGTCGGTGAACTCGCCCTTCATCATATGCGGGGCGCCGATCGACACTTCCACCACCTCGAGCCCGCGCTGGATGTCGCCGCGGGCGTCGTTGATGGTCTTTCCGTGCTCGCGAGCCAGTATGTCGGCCAGTTCCTCATAGTCGCGCTGCACGAGTTCCAGGAACTTCATCAGCACGCGCACGCGGCGCTGCGAGTTGGTCGCCGCCCAGGCCGGTTGCGCCGCCTTGGCGTTCTCCACGGCGGCGCGCAGTTCGGCCGCCGAAGCCAGCGCGACGCTGCCGCGCACCGAGCCGTCCATCGGCTGCATGACGTCCTGCTTGCGTCCGCTGGTGCCGGCGACGCGCTTGCCGCCGATGAAATGGCCGTACTCGATCATGTCTCGCTCCCTGACTGGTTTTGGTGGGCGTATTCTAGGATTGCGCCATTCTCCCGCTTCCGGCCCGCCTTGGCAACGCGAGTGGAAACGCAACCGTTGTGCGTAGATTGAAGTCCGACTATCGTGCGATCATCATTTCTCGCAAATAAGCGAAGCCATGAACTGGGATGACGTCCGCATCTTTCTGGCGGTGGCCCGCGCCGGCCAGATCCTCGGCGCGGCGCGGCGGCTTGAGCTGAACCACGCCACCGTCTCGCGCCGCATAGCCGCACTCGAGGACGCGCTCGGCGCCAAGCTGTTTCGCCGGCTCACCACCGGCAGCGAGCTGACGCCATCAGGCGAAAAATTCCTCGCCGTCGCCGAGCGCATGGAAGCCGACATGATCGCCGCACGCTCCGAACTCGCAGGCGGCAACGAGACCCTTTCAGGCACTGTCCGCATCGGCGCGCCGGACGGTTTCGGCGTCGCTTTCCTCGCTTCCCGCCTCGGCGCGCTCACCGCCCAGCATCGCGACCTGAAAATCCAGCTCGTGCCGGTGCCGCGCTCCTTCTCGCTGTCGCGGCGCGAGGCCGACATTGCCATCACCACCGAGCGCCCCTCGGAGGGGCGGCTGGTGGCGCAGAAGCTGGTCGACTATTCGCTCGGCCTCTACGCTTCGCGCATCTATTACGATGCCAACGGCCTGCCGGCAACGCAATCCGAGCTAAAGGCGCATCGCCTCGTCGGCTACGTGCCCGACCTCGTCTTCAGCCCATCGCTCGCCTATGCGCAGGAATTTTCACCCGACTGGGAAGCCGGCTTCTCGATCTCCTCGGCGCTCGGCCAGGTCGAGGCCGTGCGGTCCGGCGCCGGCATCGGCATTCTTCATGCCTTCATCGCCCGCTCACTGCCGGAACTCATCCCTGTAACGGCAGCAAAGCCGATCCGCCGCGCCTATTGGCTCGTCTATCACGAGAGCGTGCGGCCGATCCGACGCATCCAGGCGGTGGCCGGCTTCATCACAAAGGCGGTGGAACGCGAAAAGCAGCTCTTCGGCTGAGCGGAAGCTTCCGCGTCGAAAACGCATATGTGCGGGAGGCCACAGTTTGCGCTACATTGCCAGCTTGCTTGGGGACGCCGCCTTCTCGGAAACACCACCACAGATACATGCGTTTCGTGTTCGCCGCCGCGTCGATCTTTCTTGCCTGCCTGCTGGTTTCGGCCTGCTCGAATCCGTGGGGGGCGAAGCCGGTCAGCGAGTTGCCGAAACCGCTCCGCTACGCCGTCGCCAAGCCGTCCAACTTCGTCTTCGGCAATTATTGCGGTTTTGGCACGCGCACCGGCGACCTCACCGCGAAGCCGGTCGACCGTCTCGACGTGATCTGCTTCCGGCACGACAGCTGCTATGTCGACCGCAGGAACCATTGCGACTGCGATTCCGCGCTGGTGCGCGACGCCTCGGCCGTCCGCGATGACGAGACGCTGCCGAAGAAGATGCGCCGGCGCGCGGCGCTGCTCGTCAGCACCTTCTCGCTCGGCGTCTGCAAGGTCTTCCCGGAAGGCTTCCTGCCGCCGCGTCCGCGCGACCGGCGCGAACTCGGCCTGCCGCCTGCCGGCCGAGCGGTGACGGCCGCGGGATGAGGTCCCGCCGCACGTCCGCCGCCGCAGCGCTTTGCAGCAGCGCCCTGCTGCTCGCCGCCTGCGCCGGGCCGCTCGCCGGCATCGACACGTCCTGCGAGTTGGTGCCCGGCGAAGCGCGCTGCAGCATGTCCTCGCTGGAAACGGCGCTGCTGCCGGGAGCCCGGCCCGAAAACGCCGATTATACAAGCAGCTTCCTGGCGCTTCTCGCCGAACAGAAACTCGGTGAGGCCGACCGCGCCAACGGCACCGGGCCGTTCGGCCGCGACATCCATTCGATCCACAACCGCGATTTCCTCGCCGCCTATCGCGGGCTGGAGAGGGCGGCCGACAGGTCGCGCCTCCTGCCCTCCGGCATGACCAGGAGCGGCACCTTCTCTGCCGCGTGGCGCCTGTCGCGCCAGACGCTCTACATCGACGCCGACGCGCTCGACAGGAAGGCCGGCATCTTCTTCTTCTCCGGGCTGCAGGCGCGGCAGGTCGAGATCGACGTCAGGCAGATCGGCGGCGGCCCCGCCAGCATCACCGGCCGCTGCGACGGGCAGATGGCGGTCGGGCCGGGGAAGCGTATCGTCGAGGTCGGTGGAGCCGTGCATCTCAGCCTTACCGGCGCGGACACGTCGGGCGGCGCCTCGGTGCTTTTCCCGGGACCCGATCTCAAGCGCTGCGACCTCTCGATCCGCTCGAAAGGAGCAAGCCGGCGCCTGACGCTGCTGCGCGAAGAGACATCCGGCAGGAAACTCGCCCGCCTCGACAGCCTCTACCAGCGCTGCCCGTCTCCCGATCCGCAAAAGCTTTCGCCGCTCGAGCGCGTCTTCTACGCCAGCCGCGAGCTTTCCGAGACCTGCCCGATGGCCCTGGGTACGCCCCGGCTGCTCGTCAAGTCGCGCGACGGCTTCAACGCCAAGGTCGAGGCGCTGGCCGGCAGCCGGCTATCCGACGCCTTCTTCGATGCCGGCGACCCGGAAGCGCCGATCGACCTGTCGCGCGCGCCAAAACTCAAGCTGATCTACTTCTCCTACCTCGACTACAAGGCGGATTTTTCCGGCCGCGTCATGGAGCGGCTGATCCGCTTCCATGCGGCGCGCGGCGCCAGGGTCCGCATCATGGTCACCGACGTGTTGCAGCGAAGGAAGGACCGCGAACTTCTCGAAAGGCTCGCGGCCGACCATCCCAATGTACAGCTGCAGGAATTCTCCTGGGATCCGGCGACAGGCGCGCCAACCGGCGAGCAGCTGTCGCAGTTCTACAAGACCCACCATGTGAAGATGCTGGCGACGCTGGCCACCGATCGCCGGCGTTCCCGCGCGATCATCGGCGGCCGCAACATCCATGACGGCTTCCTCTTCCACGAGCCGGTCGACCTGTCGCGCTATCCGGAGCTCCACCAGTACGGAAAGACCAACGGGCTGTCGCTCAACTACTATTCCAACTGGAGCGACTTCGACATCGAGGTCGAGGAGCCGAAGGCGGTCGAGACGCTCGTCGCGCATCTCTCCACGCTCTGGCATCGTGACGGACGAACCGATCTGGCGCGGCCTTTCTCCATAGAGGGCAAACGAAGCTCGCGGCCGCCACCCGGAGCCAATGCGCGGCATTTCATCTCCGTGCCCTATGCCGACGGGCGCGCGCTGGAGCAGTATTATGTCGAGCTGATCGACGCTGCCGCCGAGACGATCGAGATCGTCAACCCCTATCTCAACCTGACGCAGAAGGTCGCCGACGCCTTCGGACGCGCCATCGACCGCGGGGTGGAGATCACGCTGGTCACCCGCATCGACTTGAAGGGCGACTTCGGCGGCCAGTTCCTCACCGAACTCAACGAACTCTTCGTCGAGAAATATGCCGACCGCATCGCCCTTTACGAATTCCGTGCGTCGGATGTCGTTCTTCACTCCAAGATATTGATGATCGACGGCCGCTACGTGTCCGTTTCCTCGGTCAACCTGAACAACCGCTCCTTCATCCAGGACAGCGAGAACGGCGTCGCCGTGCTCGACCGGGCCTTCTACCGGCGCATGAAGCCGATCTTCGATCATTACCTCGCGCGTTCGCGGCCGGTCGGCCCCGACGTCAACGTGCCGCTCTTCTACCGCTTCCTGTTCTCCACGCAGCACTTCCGCGAGGCGTTCTGACCGCCTTACCGGCCCGCCGCCGCGCTGAAAAAATCGGTCGGGGCGAGTTTCAGGGTAACGCCCGGAAAACACGGCATTTTTTCAGGCGGCCGCAGTGCGATATCGCGCTGCGGAAACTGTAAATTTTCCCTAAGGCATTGCAAATGAACGCGAAATAGTCCTATATTGAATGAATATTCAACAATTTCAGAGCACTTCCATGAACCCACATGTCCATAATGTGGCGGTTCCCAACGATTGGGATCGGCGCGGTCTTCCGGGTTGGGCCTATCACAGCCCCGCGCTTCTGGAGCTGGAAAAGGAATACGTCTTCCGCAATCACTGGCAGATCGCCGGGCACATTTCCGACGTGCCGAATCCGGGCGACTACCTGACCATGGACGTGGTGGGCGAGCGCGCCCTGATCGTACGCGGCAAGGACGGCGTGGTGCGCGGTTTCCACAATATCTGCCGGCATCGCGGGTCGCGCGTCGTCGCCGAGAACCAGGGCAACTGCAAGAACGCGCTGGTCTGTCCCTTCCACGGCTGGGTCTACAATCTCGACGGCACGCTCAGGGGTGCTGCGCGGCCGCGCTCCTTCCCCGATCTCGACAAGACCGAATTCGGCCTGATGCCGCTCGACCTAGAGGTCTGGATGGGGTTCATCTTCATCCGCTTCCATCGGGGACCACAGCCTTCGGTCGCCGAGCTGATGCAGCCGGTCGAGGCCGAGATGGCGCATTACGCTGCCGCCGACATGGTTCCTTCCTGGGGCATCTGGACCCAGACCTCGCCGGTCAACTGGAAGTCGGTGCGCGACGTCGACAATGAGGGCTACCACGTCGCCATGGCGCATCCGGCGCTGCAGGACCTCTATGGCGCGACCTATTTCGACGAGCCTTTCGTCGGCGGCGTGTCGCGTTCCTTCGCCACCTACAATCCGCATGCCGGGCGTCGCTGGAGCGTCAAGAACTACGTCAAGTTCGCGCCCCAGCCCGAGCGCCTGCCGGAACTGCTGCGCAAGGCCTGGGTCTATTACGGCATCTTCCCGAACAACGTGATCGCGATGACGCCCGAATCGGTGCAGTTCTACCAGGAGTTTCCACTGTCGACCGGCGAGACGGTGCTGCGCGGCGCGATCTACCGCTACAAGGACGAGACCCGCGAGCAGGCGGCGGCGCGCTACCTCGCCTTCCGTATCGATCGCGACACGATGGCCGAGGACGTGCAGCTCTCGGTCTGGTCGAATGAATCCATGCTGTCGCAGTCTTTCGCCGGCTTCTATCTGTCGGATCTCGAATATGGCGTGCGCACCCACCACGACCATCTGCGCGACCTGATCCCCGTCCTTGGACTGGAATCCGCGCCCGACGAGAAGGACATGGCGAACCTCAACGCGGCGCTGCTCAGCCGGAGCTGAACGGCGCTTTGCCGCGATCTAGTTGCTGGCCACCTTCTTCTTCGATGCGATGTAGTTCTCCCGCTCGTCGTAGGACACCTCCACCGCCCCTTTCGCCTTGGCGGACAGGCGGCTCAGATACCTGTCCATGTGGTGGTCCTTGAGGTCGGCGAAACTCAGCGAGCGGCCGAACTCGCCGATCGAGATGCGGTCGGCATCGTGGGTCGGCAGGTAAACATAGTGAGGCCCTTCGAGCAGGATGATCTCGGGGCCGGCATGTTCGTAGACGCCATAGACGCGGTTGAAGATCGTGGTCGGCGGCAGCATCGGTATGACGTCGTTCTCGTCGACGACGCGGGTAAGCGTCAGGAAGCCGAGTTTCTGGACGCCGTCGGTGGTGGTGAATTTCGGCTGGCCGAACGTCACCACCCTGTCGACCTTGTAACCGTCGTCGACCATGTGGATGGCGAGCAGCGCGGCGACCGCGCCGCCGAGCGAATGGCCGGTGATGTAGGTCCGGTAGTTCTTCTTCAGGTAGGGTTTCATGTCCGCGTAGAGGATGCGCGCCGTGGCGTCGAAGCCGATATGTACGGGGATCGCCAGCGCGAGGTCCTCGCGGATGCGCAACTCGATGTCCTCGATCAGGTTCCTCTTGTTCGCCGTCCCGCGTATGGCGATGTACTGGGCCTTCGCCTTGTCGTCCCGTTCGACGAAATACTGCGCGTCGGTCTTGCCGGGCGCGCTGACGCGCACGGTGGCCGGATACTGGCCACGGATGACCGCTTCGTCGGCATAGGCCGCCTTCGAGCGGCTGGCATAGGCGGTGAGCTCGACGAAATCGATCTTCGTCGACGTGACGGTCGAGCCGAGGAGTTGAAGTTCCTGCCTGGAAACGCCGATGCAGGCCGTCAGCGTCACGAGGCAGACGACCGCTATCGCCGGCAGTTCGAAACGAAACCGCATGCAGAGAGCCCCCTCCCGAACCTGCCATGCAATCAACCATTGCAGCTTCGGATATCAATCCTTAGCACCGTGTCGATGGCAGTTCCATGAAATGCTTGGCTCAGCCAAGCGGCTTCGACGTCGCCTTCAGGAAGCGCACACCGCCCTCGTCGGTCGCTTCCCCAAGCGCGACGTCCATGAAACCGACAGTCACGCGGGCGATGCCGAAGCCGCCGAGATAGGCGGCCGTCGGCTTGAACAGATCGTAGCCGCCGCGGCTGTAGATCATCGGCGCATCGTGCTCGTGGCCGTGGAAAATGCCGGCGACGTTGTAGGGCCTCACCGTGTCGGGCCGCCCGGCGCCCAG
>JAEYXI010000194.1 GCA_023428515.1 Pseudomonadota bacterium
GTCCTGTTCCTTCGCCATCATCTCGGCGAGCGTGACGCCTTCCTCCGAGTTGTAGCAGGTCGCCCAGGCATACTTTCCCTGGTAATCGGCATCGACGTTGTCGAGGTTGCCGTCGACCATGATCTGCCAGGCGACCTTCACCATCCGCACCCGTCCTTTACGGACGGCACCTATGACGGCCGCTATCTCTTCGCCAACGACAAGGCGAACACCCGCGTCTGCCGCATCCGCCTCGACGTGATGCGCTGCGACAAGATCCTGCAACTGCCGAACCAGCACACCGTGCACGGCCTGCGCGTGCAGAAATACCCCAGGACCGGCTACGTCTTCTGCAATGGCGAGGATGGCGTGCCGCTGCCCAATGACGGGACGGTGCTCGACGATCCCAAGCAGTATCACTCGATCTTTACGGCGGTGAACGGCGACACCATGGAGGTCGCGTGGCAGGTCATCGTCGACGGCAATCTCGATAATGTCGATGCCGACTATCAGGGCAAGTACGCCTTCTCGACCTGCTACAATTCCGAAGGTGGCGTGAACCTCGCCGAGATGATGGCGAAGGACCAGGACTGGATCGTCATCTTTGACCTGAAGCGCATTGAGCAGGCCGTCGCCAAGGGCGAGTACAAAGAGATGGGCGGCGTCCCGGTGATAGACGGGCGCCATGGCTCGCCCTTCACACGCTATATCCCGGTTTCCAACGGCCCGCACGGCATCAACACCGCTCCCGACGGTATCCATGTGATGGCCAACGGCAAGCTGTCTCCCACCGTCACGGTGTTCGACGTGCGCCGGTTCGACGATCTGTTCGCGGACAAGATCAAGCCTCGCGACACCGTCGTCGCCGAGCCCGAACTCGGCCTCGGCCCGCTGCACACCGCCTTCGACGGCAGAGGCAACGCCTATACGACGCTGTTCATCGACAGCCAGATCTGCAAGTGGAACATCGAGGACGCCAAGCGTGCCTTCAAGGGCGAGAAGGTGAACCCGATCCGCCAGAAGCTCGATGTCCAGTATCAGCCCGGTCACAATCATACCTCGATGGGCCAGACCAAGGATGCTGACGGCAAATGGCTGATATCCCTGAACAAGTTCTCGAAGGACCGCTATCTCAACGTCGGCCCGCTGAAGCCTGAGAACGACCAGCTCATCGATATTTCGGGCGACGAGATGGTGCTGGTGCACGACAACCCGACCTTCGCCGAGCCGCATGACGCGACCATCGTCCACAATTCCAAGATCAATCCGGTCAGCATCTGGAACCGCGACGACCCGTTCTTCGCCGATGCGGTCAAGCAGGCTGAGGCAGACGGAATCGACTTGCTGGTCGATTCGGAGGTCATCCGCGACGGCAACAAGGTGCGCGTCTACATGACGTCGGCAGCGCCGGTATTTGGACTGGAAAGCTTCACCGTCAAGCAGAACGATGAAGTCACCGTCTATGTCACGAACATCGACGAGGTCGAGGACCTGACCCACGGCTTCAGCATCGTTAACTACGGCATCAACATGGAAGTGGCGCCGCAGGCGACCGCCTCTGTGACCTTCACGGCCAGCAAGCCCGGTGTCTGGTGGTACTACTGCTCGTGGTTCTGCCATGCCATGCACATGGAAATGAAGGGCCGCATGCTGGTCGAGCCCAAGGCCGTGTGATGACGCGACCTCGGGCGACACTTCAGGGGGTGGCGGCGCGTGTCGCCACCCTCTGCGCGGCGCTCCTGCTCCTCGGCGCGGGATTGGCCTCGGCCGCCACGCGCCTGGTGACGCCGGTCGAGGGCCGCCTTCAGGCGGTCCTCGACGCCGCCGCGCCCGGAGACGTGGTGCGGCTCGGTGCCGGCCGGCATGCCGGCCCCGTGTCGATCCGCACGCCGCTGGTTCTCGAGGGCGAGGCCGGCGCGTCGGTGGAAGGCAATGGCGAGGGGACGGTGATCACGGTGGAGGCACCCGGCACCGTCGTGCGCGATCTCGCCATCACCGGTTCAGGCCGCGATCTGGCGGCGATGGATTCCGGTGTCTTCGTGGCCAAGTCCGCCAAAGGCGCCGTGATCGAGCGCAACACGCTCACCGGCAACCTCTATGGCATCTACCTGCATGGCGCGACGGACGCGATCGCCCGCGCCAACCGCATCGTCGGCCTGCGCGGCGGGCGCATGAGTGAGACCGGCAATGGCGTGACGGTATGGAACGCGCCGGGCGCAAAGGTGCTCGACAACGACATCAGCTACGGCCGGGACGGCATCGCCACCAATACCAGCAAGCGGAACGTGTTCTCCGGCAACAGGATGCACGATCTGCGCTTCGCGATACATTATATGTACACGAATGATAGCGAGATCAGCGGGAATGTCTCGACCGGCAATTCGGTCGGCTACGCCATCATGTTTTCGAACCGGCTGACGATCGAGAACAACATTTCCGATGGCGACCGCGATCACGGCCTGCTGCTGAATTACGCCAATGGCTCGCGGATCCGCGGGAACAGGGTGAAGGGCCGGCTGCAGCCGGAGGAGCGCTGGACGCTGGCGGGCCTCGGCTCTGACGTTTCCGAGATGCCGCCCACCGAGACGCCCCCTCCTGCCGCCGCGCCCGCCGCGCCGGGCAGTCTGCGGCTCGGCCCGGAAAAATGCGTCTTCGTCTACAACGCGAACAAGAACCGCTTGGCCGACAATGTGTTCGAGGGCTGCGCCATCGGCATCCATTTCACAGCGGGTTCCGAAGGCAACGCGATGAGCGGCAACGCCTTCATCGGCAATCGTAACCAAGTGAAATATGTCGGCACGCGCCATGTCGACTGGTCGGTCGGCGGGCGGGGCAATTACTGGAGCGACAATCCCGCCTTCGACCTCGACGGCGATGGCATCGGCGATACGCCGTACCGGCCCAACGACCTGATCGACCGTGTGCTGTGGACCGCCCCGCAGGCCAAGCTACTGATCAGCAGCCCCGCGGTCCAGGTGATCCGCTGGGCGCAGGCCCAGTTCCCCGCGCTGCTGCCCGGAGGGGTCGTGGACAGCCACCCCCTGATGACGCCGCCGCCGGCGAGGAAAACGCCATGAACGAGATGATCCGCCTTAGTTCGGTCGCCAAGGGCTTCGGCCACGTGGATGCCGTGCGCAACGTGTCGTTCAGCCTGCGCGCGGGCGAGACGGCGGCCCTTGTCGGCCATAATGGCGCGGGCAAGACCACACTGATCAAGATGATGCTCGGCCTTCTCCGCCCCAGCGCCGGCACGGTGAGCGTGCTCGGCGTGGAGGCGGGCAGCGGCGACGCCACGATCCGGCGCCATCTCGGCTATCTCCCCGAAAGCGTCGCCTTCCATGGCGCGCTCACCGGGCGCGAGACGCTGGCCTTCTATGCTCGGCTGAAGGGCATCGAGCCGGATGCCGCGCAGGCGCTGTTCGGGCGGGTCGGCCTTGCCGCCGGCGCTGTCGACCGCCCGGTGCGCACCTATTCAAAGGGAATGCGCCAGCGCCTCGGCCTGGCGCAGGCCCTTTTGGGCGCGCCGCGCATCCTGCTGCTCGACGAACCGACCAGCGGTCTCGATCCCGCGTCGCGACGGCAGTTCTATGAGCTGATCGGCGAGTTGCGTGCCACCGGCACAGCCGTGCTGCTGTCCTCCCACGCGCTCGACGAACTGGAAGGGCGCACCGACCGGGTCATCATCGTGAGCCGCGGCCTGAAGATCGCGGATGGCTCGCTGGACGATCTGCGCCGTCTCGCACGGCTGCCGACCCGCCTGAGCGTGCGGTTGAAGCAACCGGAAGCCTCCATCCGCTGGGGTGGGGACGATGTGGGCTGGCGCCATGTCGACGCCATGACGGTGGAGGCGGAGGTCGCGCCGGAGCTCAAGCTCGCGGCGCTGGCAGGCGTCATGGCCGATTCGTCCGGCCTTGCCGACGTCACCGTGTCCGACCCCACCCTGGACGATCTGTACGCCCATTTCCTGGTCGCGGAAGGTGCGCGATGAACGGCATTCTCACAATTGCAGCGAAGGAAATCCGTGAGGGCCTTCGCAACCGCTGGGTTCTGGCGACCACGCTGCTGCTGGCCAGCCTCGCCCTGACGCTGAGCTTTCTCGGCAGCGCGCCCACCGGAAATGTCGGCGCCGGCCGCCTGGACGTGGTGATCGTCAGCCTGTCGAGCCTCAGCATCTTTCTGGTGCCGCTCATCGCCCTGCTGATCTCGCACGACGCGATCGTCGGCGAGATCGAGCGCGGTACGTTGCTGCTGCTCCTGAGCTATCCTGTCGGCAGGCGTCAGGTGATGGCCGGAAAATTCCTCGGTCATCTCTCCATCCTCGGCTTCGCAACGCTGTTCGGCTATGGCGCGGCCGGGCTGGCGCTGCTGGCGTCCGGCGCCGTCATCGATCCCGAGAGCTGGCGCGCCCTGGGCGCCATGATCGGGTCCACGGTACTGCTCGGCGCCGTCTTCATCGCCATCGGCTATCTCGTCAGTACGCTGGCGGGGGAGCGCAGCACGGCCGGCGGCATCGCCATCGGCATATGGCTGTTCTTCGTGCTGATCTACGACATGGCGCTGCTGGGCGCGCTGGTCGCCGCACAGGGACGGGCACTCCCGCCGGGCCTGCTGGATGCGGTGCTGCTCGCCAACCCGGCCGACGCGTTCCGTCTGCTCAATCTCGGCAGCGGCGGGGCGGCGGCTCTTTCCGGTCTCGGCGGCATTGCCGCTCACACGGCGCTCGGCTTCCCCGCGCTGATTGCCGCTCTCGTGGCATGGACCGTCATCCCGCTTGCCGCCGGCATGCTGGTTTTCTCCAGGAGGGAATTATGAATCACAACCTGCTGGCCCGCCTGCCGCTGGTCCGCCTCCCATTCGCCATCCTGCTGCTCGCCGGCGCGCTGCTCGCCGGCTGCAAGGGGAAGGAACAGGTGGTGCCGCCACCCTTCGCCCTGACCGAGGAAGCGATGGGGCGCTATTGCGGAATGAACCTTCTGGAGCACGCCGGCCCCAAGGGACAGGTCATCCTCACCGGCGCGCTGGAGCCGATCTGGTTCTCGTCGGCGCGCGACACCGTGTCGTTCACCCTGCTCCCCGAGGAGCCGAAGGAGATCGCCGCGATCTATGTTTCCGACATGGGCAAGGCGGAGAGCTGGGAGCAGCCTGGCGCCCGGAACTGGATCGATGCGCGAACAGCCCATTATGTGATCGGCAGTACGATGCGCGGCGGCATGGGCGCGCCGGAGGCGGTGCCGTTCGGGAGTGAGGCAGCAGCTCGGCAATTCGCCGACGAGAGTGGTGGGCGGGTCGTGACCTTTGACGCGATACCGGCGGAGTATGTGCTGGGGGGCGACACGAGCGAGCCGGCTCCGGCTCCGGCACAGAAGAATGGGCACGTACATGGCTGAAACGATCGGGCGCCGCCGGGTTCTCGGCATCTTCGCCGCCGTCGCCGGGCTGCCGCTGGTGACCTCGCTGCAGCAGGCCCTCGCGGCGCCGCTGGCGGCGAGCTGGCACGGACAGGCGCTCGGCGCGCCAGCCGTGCTGATCGTGAACCACCCTGATCCGCGCGAAGGTGAGAAGCTGGTCCGGCAGGCGGTGGCCGAAGCCGCACGGCTGGAGAATATCTTCAGCCTCTACCGTCCCGGCTCGGCTTTGAACGAACTCAACCGCGCCGGTGCGCTGGCCGCGCCGCCGCCGGAACTGGTCGAACTCCTGGAGCAATGCCGCCGGTATTGGCAGGCGAGCGGCGGCGCCTTCGATCCGACGGTGCAGCCGCTCTGGAGGCTGTACGCCCGCCATTTCGCCCAGCCCGACCCCGCGCCGGAAGGACCGTCGCCCGAAGAGGTTCGCCGGGCTCTGGAGCTGGTCGATTTCGCGGATGTGCGCGCGAGTGCCTCGCGCATCGCCTGCGCCCGGCAAGGCATGGCACTGACGCTGAACGGCGTCGCGCAGGGCTACATCACCGATCGGGTTGTCGACCTGCTGCGCCGCGGCGGCATCACCAGCAGCCTCGTCGACATGGGGGAACCGCGGGCTATCGGCAGCCGTGCGGATGGAACGCCCTGGCAGGTGGAACTCGCCGTCACGCAGCAGGACGGCGGATCCGGTCCCGTGCTCGGCCTGCGGGACCGCGCCGTGGCCACCTCAAGCCCATTCGGCTTCCGGTTCGACGCGGCGGGCCGCTTCAACCATATAGTTAATCCGCGCTCTGGGGCGGCGCCCGCGCTCTACCGGCGCGTCAGCGTGGTGGCGCCCGACGCGACCACCGCCGATGCGTTCTCCACCGCCTTCAACCTGATGGCGCCCGGCGCCATAGGCGAGGCGGTCGCGGCCCACGGGGCACTTGCGGTCGACGTGCTTCCCCATGATGGACCGGCATGGCGCACCGGGGCGGCGATCTGAGTGCTATCACGGGCTTGAACCGTCCGGCGGGCGCTGCTCCACTGTTCATAAGGGAGACCGAATGATGGACACGCTGCCCGCCAATGTCACGGCCTACGCGCGCTCGCCCGAGTTCGACCGCACGACATTGCCGGCGGCGCTGCGCCGGCAACACAGCACCAAGCCCGGCACATGGGCGCTGATCCATGTGCTCCAAGGGCGGCTGATCTACCGCATCTATGAGCCGCGCGAGGAAGTCGTCCTTGAACCCGGCAGGCTGGGGGTGATCCGCCCGGCCCAGCTTCATGAGGTGGAGCCCGCCAGCGAGGATCTGCGCATGTTCGTGGAGTTCTACACCTCCCCGGAATCCTGATCGATTTGGCCGCTGGTTGCGCCCGGGCAAACTGGCCCGCGCGCCGTGGCGCTAGATTGCTACCGGCTCTTGATCCGAGTGCCGGTAGCAGGAACCAAGCGCATGACCCCGTCCATCCCCCAGCCCATCGACGTCCGGGCGATCCCCCCCGCCATCCGCCATGCCACCATTTTCGGCCTGCTGGAACGGCTGACGCCGGGAGAGGCGCTCGGCATCGTGAACGATCATGATCCGGTGCCGCTGCGCTGGCAGATCGAAGGCCGCTACGGCAATGCCTTCTCCTGGACCTATATCGTTCAGGGACCTGACCTCTGGCAGGTCGAGATTGGCCGCAACGGCGCTTCGGACTCGACGGCCGATTGCGGCAGTGAGCACGGCGGCGACTGCACCTGCGGGCACTGATCCGCGTCAGGGGATGGCAGCCATGCCCACGGCCACACTTTCACGTTGGACCATGAGCTATTTCGCGGCCGGCCTCGTGCTGCTGATCGTGGCGGAAGGGCTTGTGGTGGCGGGTGTCGGCTATCCTGCCGCCGGCCTTGGCGACCCCTCGACGCTGATGATCGTCCATCTCGTGGTCCTGGGATGGCTCAGCCTGGTCATGGCGGGTGCGCTTCAGCAATTCGTCCCTGTGCTGGTCGTGCGCCCGCTGGCCTTTCCCCATCTCGCCCTGCCGGCGTTGCTCCTGCTGCTCGTCGGGCTGGGTCTGCTGCTTGCCGGCTTCGCCGCACTGGGCGGGATCATCGAGGCGCCCGTCGAGCTGATGCTACTTGCCGCGCCGCTGCTCATCCTCGGCATCGCACTGCTCGCCCTCATGCTGGCGGCCACGATTCTCGCCGAGCGTCCGGTGACGCTGACCGCGCAATTCGTGCTGGTCGGACTGGCGTGTCTGCTGCTGACGGTGCTGAGCGGCAGCGGTTTCGCGGCGCTCCTTTCCGGCCTTTCCGGCGGGCTGGGCGCCGGCCTGCTGCTACCGGCCGGGCGCGACCTGCACATGCTGCTCGGACTGGGAGGCTGGCTCGGGCTGATCGCCTTCGGGGTCGGCTATCGCCTCTACGCCATGTTCATGCTGACGCCCGAAACGCCACCGGCACGCATGCGCGCAGTGCTCGGCTGCGCCTGTATTGCGCTGCTGCCTGCTGTAGCGGGCCTCGCACTGCTGCTGGTCGGCCATGACATCACGGCTGCCGTCGTTCCGCTCTCCGTATGCGGCTTCGCGCTCGCCAGCCTGCTTCACGGGCGCGACCTTCTAGCGCTTTATCGCAACAGGCGGCGCAAGCAGCTCGAAATCAACATGCTCGCCAGCCTCCTCGCCTTCGCGGCGCTGGCCGTTGGCATGAGCCTGCTTCCCACGGCGCTGATACTCGATGCCGGCGAATCACTGCGCGTCGCACTGGTGTTCCTGCTGGTGTTCGGCTGGCTGTCCGGGCTTACCCTCTCGCAACTCGTGAAGATTGTCGCCTTCCTCACCTGGATCGAAACCTTCGCGCCGCGTATCGGACGCGGACACGTTCCGCGGGTCGGCGATCTCGTAAGCGAGGCCCGGCTGCTGCCCTGTTTCACCCTGTATTTCGCAGGCGTTGCCGCCGGAACGCTGGCTCTTGCTCTGATGAACGGTACCGCCTTTCGGGTTGCGATGGCGCTGTGCTTGACGGGCTGTCTCGGCGTTGCGGTCGAACTCGTGCGTGTCCGGCGCCTGGCCGGTATCGACAGCGGACAGCGCCCGCCCGCCGAAAGCTGCCCCCGACTCTTTCTGCCACCCCGTTCCAACAGGAGAAGCGCCCATGTCGCCAGCCCCCTCGCTCCCGCCAGAGACCACCGCGATGCGTGAGCTCGACGTCCGGCCCCTGCTGCGCGCCGGCCAGGAGCCGTTTCGGGTAATCATGCAGGCAGTGGATACGCTGGAGCCCGGCCAGTCGCTGCGACTGTTCGCGACCTTCCGGCCGGTGCCGCTGTTTTCCGTCATGTCTCATCGCGGCTATGCCGCCGTCGACCGCTTGCTGGAGGATGGTGACTGGGAGGTCGTGTTCTCGCCGGCCCAGGCTGCCGCCTCGGATGAGGGGCTGTCGCCCGGTTCCCACGCGGGTGCGGCGGAATGGCCGGAGCCGATCGAGGAACTCGATCTGCGCGATCTGCCGCCACCTGAGCCGATGGTCTGCATCCTCGAGGCGCTGGACGAGTTGCGGGCCGGTGACGTGCTCTTCGCATTGCTGGCGCGGGAGCCGCTGTTCCTGTTCCCGGAACTGGCCAAGCGCGGACATAAATGGGGAGGCAATTTCGACGCGGGCGGTACCACCTATCGCCTTCTGATCCTCCATGGCGGGGAACCAAGCCCCTCATGAACACCCCGCTCGATCCACGCCTGCGGCTCGCGCTCACGAGCGTCCTCGATCCCGAGATGGGACTGGATGTGGTCCGGCTCGGCCTGATCTATGGGGCAACGCTCGACCCAGAGGGCACGGCGCGCATCACCATGACAACCACGACGCGCGGCTGCCCGCTCTCCGCCGTGCTGCGCGAGAGCATCGCCGACGCCGCACTTCAGGTGGAAGATGTTCTGACGGTCGAGGTAACGCTGACCTATGATCCGCCTTGGACACCGGCCCGCGTCGATGCGGACGGCGAGGGGGCGCTGTATCCCCCGCTGGGCGCCGAGAGCCGGCACGGAGGTTGGCGGGCATGGATGCGGAGAGTGTTTTCCGGCTGAGGCGAATTCGCCGGCCATGCCCTCGTCGCATCGCCGGCCGGCGTCAGGAGGCTTGCGGACATATTGCCACTTGCCTTCTATAAGGCGGTGAAGCCGCGCGCACCGCCGGCCGACAACAGGAAACGCATCGATCTTGGCCATTGACCGCAGCGCGCTGCGCGGCGTTTCGCTGTTCGCGGCGATGAACGACGCTCAGCTCGATCAGCTCTGTTCCTCAGCCATGCCGCGGCGTATCCCCCAGGGCGAAGCGGTGTTCGAGCAGGGCGAGCGCGCCACCTCGTTCTATCTCCTGCTCCATGGCCGCCTGAAGGTGACGCAGGTGACGCGGGACGGGCAGCAGATCATCGTCCGCGTCGTCCATCCCGGCGACCTGTTCGGCTTCACGCGCGCGCTTGGCCGCCTGGACTATCCCGGCACCTCGACGGCGGCGGTCGACAGCCTTGTCGCGGCCTGGCCGACAGATGCATGGGACGGCTTCGTCGCGGAGAATCCGAATCTGGCGATTAACGCCATTCGCACCATCGGGCAGCGCCTTGATGAAGCCCATACCCGGATTCGCGAGATGTCGACGCAGGAGGTCGAACGCCGCGTGGCCCATGCGGTGCTTCGCCTGGTCGCGCAGGCCGGCACGCGCGAGGAGAGCGGGCTGCGGGTCGATTTTCCCATTTCGCGCCGCGATATCGCCGAGATGACAGGCACCACCCTGCATACGGTCTCCCGCATTCTCAGCGGCTGGGAAGGCCAGGGGCTGGTGGAAGGCGGACGCCAGCGACTGGTGGTGTGCGACGTCCCCGGCCTGCGACGTGTGGCGGAGCAGAGCGAGACGTGAGGCCGGGCGTCAGCTCCGGCCCGGCACGCTGCTGGCCCGCTTGCGATCCAGGCTCTCGCCGGCGAACACCGACCAGTAGCACAGCGCGAAGCCGAGAAAGCCGAGCGACCACAGCAGGCCTGCTGCCTGCAGCAGTTCGCCCGGGCCGTGGCTGAGTGCCGAGCAGATCCGCGCCACGGCGCCGAGCACTACGAGAACATAGCAGAGCTGGGTGGCGGGCGATGCCACCAGTGCGCGGCCGGTATGGCCGAGACTGGCCCGCGACATCACGGCCAGCGTCATGACGCCAAAGGCACCCGCAGTCCAGGCGTGTAGCCCCGCGCCCGCCGGAAGCAGGTTGAAGCTCGCCGCCGCCGTCAGCGCGAAACCGAGCGGCACGAAGAGATAGCCGACATGCAGGATGACGAGCAGCGGGTTGCGCCAGCAGCGCTCGCCTGCCCAGCGGGCCAGCCGAACCATATGCAGGAGGGCGACGAGGCCGAGCGCTGCCCCGGTCTCTGCGCCGCTGGGACGCACCACCCACAGAATGAGGCTGGGTGCGGTGAGGGCGAGCACGATCTTGTCGAACCGGCCGAAGGGCACCGGCAGTCGGCCCTGGCTCTGCTGTGCAAGCCAGTTGCGCGTGAAGCTCGGCACGATGCGTCCGGCGATCAATGTCAGCAGCATCACCACGAGGGCAATGGCAAAGCGGCGGGCGACAAATGCCTCGCTCGAGAGCCGAGCCTCGACATGGAAGGCGAGATTTGCCGCTAGCAACAGCGTTACCAGCGCCACGACCGCGAGATTGCGCCAGTTGCGGCCGGCGATGATCTCACGGGCAGCCGCCGCTGCGAGCAGCAGCAAGAACAGCGCATCGATCGCCATGGCCAGTTGCCAGCCGATGACGGCGGAGAACGATATGGCGACCCGCCCGGCAAGCCAGGCGATAACGAGGACGAGAAGCGGCATGCCTTGTAGCGGCAGCCGCCCCGTCCAGTTGGGAATAGCGGTGAGCAGGAAGCCGCCGATCGCCGCCGCTTGATAGCCGAACAGCATTTCATGGACATGCCAGTCGACCGGCGTGAAGCCGGTCGCCACCTCGACGCGTCCCGTTACGAAGCCGAGCCACAGCAAGACCCACAACCCCGCCTGCAGCGCGGCGAGCAAAAAAAGCGGGCGGAAACCGTAGGACAGGATCGGCGGCCCGCCATAGTCGCGGAGTCTGGGAACCGGTGCCATGTCGACGACCTTTCCGGGATCCGTGAGCCCGCGCGGCGCGGGCTGGTCCTGGCGTGGACTACTTCGCCTTCGCCAGCAGATCCGCGAAGGTCTGCTTGGCCTTTCCGGGATGCTTGACGGCGCCGGCTTCATCGACATTGGCGGGCTCGCCGACCACGATCAGAGCAACCATGCCCATCCCGTAATGGGGCTTGCACTTGACCCCATACGCGCCCGCCTGCGTGAAGGTGACGTCAATTTCCTCATTGATCTTTCCGACGAAGGGCTGGGCGTCGGCGGGCAGCATTCCCGGTACGCTCTCGGCGTTGTGGCCCTTGTCGGCGGGAATGAACTTGACGCTGTCGCCCGGCGCGATCTTCAGGAAGTTCGGCTCGAAGACCATGACGCCAGCGGTCCCCTTGTTGAGCATCTTGATCTCGTGCTCCGCAGCATGGGCACCGACAGTCGCCAGCATCAGCATGCCGACGGCGATTACGGACTTGAGCATCGTGTTCTCCTGCGAAACGGTGGCGGTGTCTTTCATCCGCGGTACCGCTTCACTAGCCCGGGCCGGCGACCAGCTGTTTGCGCGACAGCAAACTGCCGGCTGTTTGGCGAAGCCAACCTGTGCGGGATTTGCGGTCGCCTGTGGCTTCACAGACTTAAATGGCTGTATCTCAGCCTGCGGCAGGATGAAGTCCGCCTATCGATGGCCCGCTAATTTGTTGTCGCGGAGCGACAGTCTCAGGCTCCGTTCGTCTTCGTCGAAAGCTGTCTCGTTCAGTCTGGCTAGGAGTAGCTCCATAAATTTGCGGACCTGCTTATGGCGTGATTCAATTTGTTTCGAGATAGGAGAGCGATGACGGCAAGTGTTGCGCTGTGTCCGACCACAGCGACGTCACCATCGATGCGCTTCCGCTTCAGCCCTTTTCTTCCAGTGCCGCCAGCTTCTTCTTCAGCGCTTTCGTTTCCTCGAAGCGCGCGGTGACGTCGCGTACGCTTGCCACCATGCCAGTGACGCGCCCGCCCACGTCCTTCATCAGCACGATGGTGAATTCGATCGAGAGGCGGCGGCCGTCCTTGTGCAGGCCGGGCACGGCGAGCATGTCGCCCGCGCCGTAGCGGCTTTCCCCTGAGGCGACCGTCTCGTGATAGCCCTCCCAGTGCCGGTCGCGGAACGGCTCGGGGATGATGATGTCGAGGGATTGGCCGAGTGCCTCGTCCTCGGTGAAGCCGAAGATGCGCTCGGACCCAGCGTTCCACAGCACGATCTCGCCTTTGGCGTCGCTGGCGACGATGGAATCGGCCGCGCTGTCGATCAACGCCGCTCCAATGGCCTCGCGTGAGAAGCTGGAGACCGCGCGCGCCTCCCGCGCCTCGACGCTGGCGGAAACGGCAGGCTTGGCTTCGGATACGGCACTTTCCTCGACGAACAGATCGTCGACCGGTCTGAAGAACTCGTAATGCAGCCGAGCCTCCGGCACACCCGCCTTGGCGAGCGCGGGTACGAAGCTGCGGAGAAAGCCAAGCGGGCCGCAGACAAAATACTCGGCCTCATAGATCGGTGTGTTGGCGGCGAGCCAGTCGAAGGTGAGATGGCCTTCGATATCGAATCCGGTCCCCGGCTTTTCCTCGCCCGGGCGCGAATAAATATAAGTCGCCTGCGTATGGCCCTGCGCGGAGGCGAGTTCACGCGCATGGTCGCGGAAGGCGTGGGCGGCGCGGTCGCGGTTGCAGTGGATGAACTGGACTGAAGCTCGACGCCTCTTCGCGACCAGTTCCTCCAGCATCGCCACCATCGGCGTCAGCCCGACCCCGGCGCTGAGCATGACGAGAGGGCGATCATCGCCCTCTGGCAGCACGAAGCGCCCCGAGGCCGGGGCGATCTCCAGGCGCGTGCCGGGCTGCGCGAAATTATGGAGCCATTTCGAGACGGTGCCATGCTCCTCTCGCTTCACCGAGATTCGGTAATGCTCTCCATTGGACGCGCAGGAGATGGTGTAGTTCCGTTTCTGGCGCCCCGCGCCCGGCACCTCCGCGAAGAGGGTGAGGTGCTGGCCGGCGACATGCGGAGCAGGCGTCTTCCCGTCGAGCGGACGCAGGAGGAACGAGGTGACGATATCGCTCTCCGGCGTCCGGCTCGCGATCTCGAACGCGCGAACGCCCCTGCCGGAGGTGTCGTTCTGTCCGAAGCCACTTTTTTCGTTCTGATCGGTCACATCGTCCTCCTCATCGTACTCATCGGTCGCTGCTTCAGGCGGCGAGAAGTTCGTCCGCCGGACCGAAGAACTCGTAGTGAATCCGTTCGGCCGCGACGCCTGCCGTCGAGAGCCCGCTGACAAGCGCGCGGAGAAACGGCTTGGGTCCACACAGGAAGATGTCGGCCTGGGTGAGGGGTGTGTTCGCCTTCAGCCAGTCCAGCGTGATCAGGCCGGTGACATCATGGGTCTTCCCGACGGAATCGCGGTCTGACGGCTGGTCGTAAAAGGTCGTGACCGCTATCCGGCCATGCTCTTCAGCCAGCGCGCGCACGTGGCGATCCAGCGCATGGGTGTCGCTGCTCGCCGTGCCGTGCACGTAGTGAACCTCAACGTCGGGATGAGCCGCCGCAATGGTTTCTACCATGCTGACCATTGGGGTCAGGCCCACCCCGCCGGACAGCAGAATGACCGGCCGTCGTGGATTCTCATCGAGGTAGAACTCGCCGGCAGGAACCGTGGCCTCGATGATGTCGCCCACAGCAACCTGATCGTGCAGGAAGCGCGACGCACCGTGCCCTGTCGCCTCGCGCTTCACCGATATCCGATAATACGCGTCATTGGGTGCGCTCGAGATGGAGAAGTTGCGCTTCATCGCCGGCTGTTCCGGCACGCCGAAGCGAAAGGTCAGGTACTGACCGGGCTTGTGCCGGAGCACTGGGCCACCATCTGCCGGACGCAGGATGAAGGAGGTGATGATCTCGCTCTCCTTGCGCTTCTCGGTCACCTCGAAGGCACGCCAGCCGCTCCACCCGCCCGCCGCCTGCCGGTTTTCCTCACGTAGCACGGCCTCACGCGATTTGAGGATTTCGGCCAGAAACCAGTAGGCCTCGCCCCAGGCCGCAAGCACGTGGTTCGTCGCGGCATCGCCGAGCACTTCCTTGATCGCACCGAGAAGAGCGGTTGCAACATAAGGGTAGTGCTCGGGGAGGATATTGTACCCGATGTGCTTCTGGGCGATCCGCTCCACCGCTGGCGCGAGCGCGGCCAGGTTCTCTATGTTGCGCGCATAGGCGAGGATCGCACCCGCAAGGGCATTCACTTGCGCGCCGCTTTGCTGGTTGGCGTGATTGAACAGCCGGCGTATTTGCTCATCCTGGAACAGGCGCCGATACATCGCGGCCGTGATGGCCGGACCGTGTTCGGCAAGCACCGGCGCGGTGGCTTTGACCACTGCGATCGTGGTCGGGCTCAGAGCCTGGATCATTGAAGTCTCCCTCGTTCTCGTCGAAGGCGACACTCGGTCTTTCAAGGTCGGTGCCATACCTTCACTGGGAACAAACATGCATTTGAGATGCATATTTATACAAGATCTAAAACATGCGACAAAAATGCATGATTGGAGACATCGATGCGCCTGACCCGCTACAGCGATTACGCGATGAGGGTGCTGCTCTATCTCGGTCGCCGACCTGAGCAGGTATGTTCGATCGCCGAGATCGCAAAAGCCTATGGCATCTCGCAGAACCACCTCATGAAGGTCGTCAGCGATCTCGTTGGAAGCGGGTTCCTGACGAGCGTGCGAGGGCGCAAGGGTGGCATCCGGTTAGCGCGCCCTCCAGGGGAGATCAATGTCGGCGCACTCATTCGCCATACCGAAGATGATTTCGATCTGGTCGGCTGTAGCTCCTGCATTATCGCGCCTGCTTGCGGGCTGACGAGCGTACTGGATGAGGCACTGACGGCGTTCCTATCGGTGCTGGATCGCTATTCGCTCGCCGATGTCCTGGCACGCAAGGGGGACTTCTCATACTTCCTATTCGAGGACGAGAAATCAGAGAATTAGACACGCTGATTGGAAGATCGACGTTTGACAAGATAGGCATAGATTCGACTAGGACTGCGCGCTATCGCCGTTTCAACTCGTGACAACCTAGCGCCGTAAGGGACACGCCAAAAGCGGAATGTCCGGCATGGGGTCGGAAGCTGGAATGGCAGCTTACGCAGGCCGTGTCCCGAAAGCCGACAGTCTGCCACCGGCCCCAAGTCAGCTGCAGGCATATCCGCAGCCACCTTGTGATTTGGCGAAGCCAGTTCTGACAAAGGCGGCAGGAGAACATCATCCTCAACAACGGAGGGCGCGCCAGCGGCTCCTGTCCGCCACGCCGATGGTGGCAGAAAGCTACCATATGAACCGGAGACGCGGATTCCGGCGAAATCCAACCTTGCCAAATTTTGCCAAATCTTTATTCTCCAATCATGAGCACGATGAACATTTCACTGCCCGAAGGCCTCAAAAGTTTCGTCGACCAGCAAGTTTCGGAGCGCGGCTACGCGACGAGCAGCGAATATGTGCGTGAACTGATTCGCCGCGATCAGGACCGCGCGAGGCTGCGTGGCCTGCTGCTGGAGGGGGCTTCCTCACCCGCCTCGGCGCCGGTCGACGACCGGTACTTCGATAGCCTGCGAGCCCGGATAGCCGGTTCAGAGCGTCGGTGAGCCCAAAGCCTTTCATCCCGCGGCAGCGGGCGCTGCAGGATGTGGACGACGCCCTTGACCACTATCTGCGCGATGCGAATGGCTCTGTTGCCCTCGGGTTTGTTGACGATCTCCAAGCCACCTATCGACTGATCGCGGAACATCCCGCCTCAGGCTCACCGCGCTATGCCTATGAGCTCCAGATGGCCGACCTCCGCAGCCTGCGGCTGAAGCGTTATCCCTATCTCGTGTTCTACGTCGAACATCCCGATCACATCGAGGTGTGGCGCGTGCTGCATGGGATGCGAGACATCCCGTCCTGGCTCATCGGGCCGGACGGTGACAGAGCGGAACATTAGGCCGCGCGGACAAAGCGTGGCTTTCCCCTCGCGGCCCAGGACTTCACCGGAATGAATCGGTCAGGCTCAACCGATTCAAAACTCTGGTTGGACGCGACATGACGCGCGCGCGACTCTTTGCCCATGATCGCGCAGCCCTACCAGCTCTATGTCGAACGGCGGGACTTGGCCCGGAACATGGCCCGCTATTACATGCTGTCGATCGAACCAACGCTATTCGGGGAGGTCTGTCTCACCCGCCGCTGGGGCCGTATCGGCGCGCGCGGGCAGGCGAAGTACCAGTCGTTCGAACGAGAGCAAGACGCCGTCCAGCTATTTCTAGGGCTGCTGCGCAGCAAGCGAAAACGCGGCTATCGCGTGATTTCCAAAGAGGCGGCGAAGCGTCCGTCAACGCCGGCGTCTTGCGCGCCAGGCGACGCTACCGGGAAGTTGCCGCCCAACAACGACACCAGGATGCCCCCGGCCGAATAGCTGCCCTACCGCGTGAGAACAGGCTCTATCTCTCGGCCGCGCGTCTGCTGGCGGGCGTGCTGTTGGTACATGTCGCGCAGCATGGCGGTATGCCGATAGGTATCGGGCACGCGCCCCGGCTCTCGTAGATCATCCGCGCTTAGACGTCGGCGGCCCGCCTCGACGATCTTCACCAGTTCGTCAGCGAGCGTTCGATCCTTCTGCAAAACCTCGACGGCCCGGCCGACAGGCTGGGTGAGCACGACCGCCAGTTCGCGCGAGGGCGCCGGAATCGCGGTCGCGAGCCGGATTTGTTCCTCGCGGTGTGCGCGGTGGATCTCGGCGCGCTCATAGGCGAGGGCGTCGCCATATTTCTCGACGGCGATAGCTAGGTCGACCACGGCGCCCCTGGCCTCGCGCCGCTCATCGTCCTCTTTCCGCCAGAAGGTGCCCGCTCGGCCGGGAAGGGCGCCGATTGCTTCGGGATCGGCCTCGATGGATCTGGCGCGCTCGCGCGCCGTGGCGGCGGGGTTGTCTGTCGCAGCAATGGCATCCAGCGTCGCCTGGATTGCCGCTCTGTCCCGATAGGCGAGTTCGCTGAGACCTTCAGCGGTGACGCGCGCGCCCTGCGCCCTGGGCGCTTCTCGTGCCCGCTGCTGAATCTCGGTCTCAGAAAGGTCCGGCAGCTTTTCCGACGCCATCAGCGTCGGGGCGATCGTGTAGGACTGCGCGATCATCTTGAACCTCTCCCTATGGCGTGGGTCACATGCTGGGCGTGATGCCGCGTGCCTGACCACGCTGCAGCCGCTCCTGCTCATGTTGGAGATTATGGCCGGCGGTGACGGTGGCGCTCGTCGCGGTCATCACCGGGCGCGTGGCGGCGAGGCGGTCGCGCTGCTCGGCCGGGAGGCGATGCACCAGCTCGTGATCCTTGGCACCCGCGTAGTTGCCGAACCGGGCACGGAGCGCCTTGTCCACCTGGGCAATCTCGGCGCGTACCTCAAGGCTCATGCCGGCAACGGCCTTCTGACGCGCGGGCGTGTCGGTCGCGGCCCACACCTGGTCGATGGCGCCCTGTGTGGCCGGCGTAAAGCCCGGCACCTCGATCGCCATGCGGGAACGGTTCTCGGTCTCTGCCTTGATCTCCTGCGCGCGATAGTTTGTGAGATTGCTTTGAAGAGCAAACGCGACCGCGCTCACCTGAGCGACGGCATCAAGCGCGGCTTTGCGCTCGGCGCCGGCGGCGCTGAAGCGGTCAAGCATGCGCCCCGAACCGCGAAGCTCTCCGAAAGCTTCCGGCCCTTGAGTGATCTCAGAGCGCAATCGCTCTCCCGTGCCAGCCTCGACACGCGCGCGGATCGCGGCGACCGCCCGGGCCGGATCGACCCACACCCTGCGGGCCTCGGCCGAAAGTTCGGCAAGATCCTTCTCGATATGCGCATGCGCCCAGGCGCGCCGGGTTGCGACCTGCTCGATGCTCTCGCTGAAGTGGGTGACGGCCGCGAACATCGGGGCGGGCTTCTCGGCCGGCGCCGGGGCGGCCGGGGTGGCGGTGACGGCCGGCGCCGCCGGCACCTGGCCGACCTTCGCCACCTGAGCCTGCTCGCGCCTCTCGACATAGTGCAGGGCGGCCGACACCGCCCGAACCTCGGACAGGCGCGGCGCCCCATCGGCAAGCGCCTTTCTCCCCTCGGCCGGCGTGCGCTCATTGATCGTGCGCGCGGCCAGCTCGTCGGCCCGGTCTGTGAATGCGGCAGCGCCGTAGCGTGCACTGAGCGCGTTGTTCACGGCGCGGATTTCCGCGGTGAGGCCGGCATCCTGGCGCAGCATGTCCACACCCTTGCGCCACGCATCCTCGCCCCCCTGCTGGCGCAGGTTCCGCAGCGTGTCGATCTGCTCGACGGCTCTTTGTGAAAGCGCCGGAATGGCGACACTCATCGCCTCGCGCCGACGCTCCTCGGCCGCGACATGGCGGGCCTCGCTGTTGCGCCAGGCAATGGCCTGCATGCGGGCGAGCGTCGCCACCTCGGGGACCGCAAGCATGGCTTCCTCACGCTGCGAGCGGGCCGCGCGACCGTCAATGAGACGGCTCGATCCGCGCACCTGGCCGAAGCTCTGCGGGCGCTGAACGACCTGTTCAGACAGTCGCGCCGTGTCACCCTGCAAGCGCAGCGCCGCACCCCTGATCGCCTGCCGCGCGCCCTCGGGGTTGCGGTAGATCCGCGCCAGCCGGGCGGTCAGTTCGGCGTCATTACCGCGCGCCTCGGCACTCTGCACGAAGCGCGCGCGAGCGACGTCGATCAGCGGCTCGGCATGCTCCCTCACACCCGCAATGAGGGCGGGACGCTCGGGCCCGATGCGATCCTCGGCGGCGACCCTGGGAGTGTCGGCCGTGAGGGCGGGGGCGGCATCCGCCGCGCAGCCGATGCCGATCCGGTGGAATGCGTGCTCGGCACGGCTCCACAGATCCGCGAGCGCCTCGCGATGCTGGGCCAGCCGGGCGGCCTGCTTCTCGACAACGGCCGCGAGCGCCGGCCCGATGTCGCGCAACACCTCGAAGCCGCGACGCTCCAGGAAGGCGTTCGCGTGATCGCGGTACAGCGGCTCATTCTCAAAATCGAGCGTCGTCGTCTTGGCGCCGGAACGCGAGAGCTGCTTTTCGATCTGCTCAAAGGTCACGCTCGCCGCATCGCGAACCTGCCACTCATTGCGATGGGTGAGCGTGCCATCGGGAAGGGTGACGGGCTGGGAGCCGAGGTGCTGAAGCTCGATCTTCGCGCCGGCCTCGGGCTGGCTTGCCGCCATCGCGCGCTCAAGGTCGACACCCCACACCGTGTTGCGCGCCCCCTTGTCGTTCTCCAGCATCACGAAGTAGCTCATCTTGTTCGACGACTCGTGCTCATAGGGCGCAGCGCCGTGCGCGACGAGGCGGCCCGCGCGCGGGTTCACGAACTCGTCCTGCGCCGCGTACATGGTGACGCTGTCGCGATGACGGCTCATCGCCACATAGGTCAGATGCTGGTCCATCATTGAGGAAGCCAGCACGAAGGCATGATCGACGGTCGCGCCCTGCGATTTGTGAATCGTCGTCGCATAGCCGTGGTCGATGTTGCGATAGGTGCCCGTGGTGAACGTCACCTCGCGGCCGGCATCGAGACGAACGGTCAGGCGCGGTTTGCCCGCGTCGTCGGTGGTCGCAATGACCGTTCCGAGCATGCCGTTCTTGACGCTCTGACGCTCCAGCTGCGGCGCGGTCGGCTCAACAAAGCTCGCATTCTCCAGAAACAGAAGTCGGTCGCCGGCGGCGAACTCGCGCGTGCCCGACTGCGTGGTGAAGCTGCGCGCCTCGGACAGTTCGCCGGCCTGCTGAAGCACGCCGCGCAGGCTGTCATTGAGCGCGCGCACATTCGCATTGGTGTGCGCCAGAACGATCAGCTCATCGCCGCGTAGCGCCTCGCCCTTCGCTTCCTTCTGCGCCTTCACCTCGGCCCGCCGCTGCGTCCAGTCCGCTACCAGCGCGGCCCGTGCCGTGTCCTGTGTGTCGGCCTGCCGGATGGCGCCACGCTCATTATAGGCGGCGAGCGCCTGGCCGAACTGCTCCGCATTGCCGCTGGCGAAGTTGCGGGACGCCTCCTGCATCCAGTCTTCGCGCTGGCGGCGCACGCCGACAAGGTGCTTCGCCCCGATACGGTCAATGATGGCGCGGAACGCCGCGCCCGCCTGGATCGGCTGGAGCTGCTGCGCATCGCCCACAAGCACCAGTTTCGCGCCGGCCTCTTCCACGGCAGTGACGAACCGCGCCAGCTGGCGCGACGACACCATGCCGGCCTCGTCGATCACGAAGACATCGCCCTTCTGGAGCGGCGCGTTGCCGTTCTTCCACGCCAGCTCCCACGCCGCCAGCGTGCGCGAAGCGATGCCGGCACTTTCCTCAAGACCTTCCGCCGCCTTGCCGGAGAGAGCCGCACCGAACACCCGGCGCCCCTCATCCGTCCACGCCACCCGGGCCGCTTCCAGCAGGGTCGATTTGCCGGCGCCGGCATAGCCGACGACGGCGGCAATGGCGCTATTGCCGGTGACGTGACGCACCGCCTCGACCTGTTCGTCATCGAAGCGGAAGGGGCGAGAAGCGTCCTTTGTCTCGACCGCGCGAACGGCCTTCATCACCACCTTGTCGCTGACGCCGAAACGACGAACAGCGGCGAGCCGGTCGGCGGCTTCCGCCATCCCATGCTCGACCTTCATCATCTCGCGCGTGGTGTAGATGGCAGGTTCGGCCTTGCGCCCGCTCACCTTGTCTGCCGGCACGGCCGGGCGCAACAGGCACAGTTCGGGGCTCTGCAGAACGGCGGCCTTGATGTTCTGGAACACTGCGATGTCGTCGACATGGCGATGAAGCGCGCGGGCGATATCCTGTTCTGTGAATGTCGACTGCTGGTCGCTTATCAGCGTGATAAGCTGGGACGGATCGGCCGCAATTCGGTCGGCGGTCTGCTGACGTTCGGCCTCGCGCGCCGGCGCGAAGTGTGTCGCCTTGCCCTCGCGCACGAGCGCCGCGAGTGTCGTTCCCAGATGGCGCTGAGGCTTGATGTCGAGCCCGCGTTCCACATAGGAGCGCATGTCGATCTGTATGTCGTGGCCGGCAAGCGCCAGGTGGCGGTTCGCCGTCTCGGCCCATCCGAGTTTCCACGTCCGATCGACCGAACGCTCTCCGACAAACTTGCGATAGACGATCTGTCCCTCCGGCCGCGCGGCGGTCGCGACGCGCAAGGGGTTGCCGTCTTCGCCAAGCACCGGGCTGACCTTCGGGCCGAACCCTTCAGCGGTAAGGGGACGGATCGTATGCATCAGATGCACATGCGGGTTGTCCTTGGTCCCGTGGATCACCCAATCCGCAACGATGCCCTGCGAAGTCAGGTGCGTTTCGACGAACTCGCGCACGAGGGCGATGTTCTGGTCGAGCGACAGCTCCACCGGGAGCGCCAACAACAGCTCTCGGGCGAGCTGGGCATCGGCGCGCACTTCCACGCCCTGGGCCGCGTTCCAGATTTCCTCACTGGCCTTGGCGATCGAGCGGCCCTCGACAAGCGCCCGCATCCATTCCGGCGCATCGGGGGGCAGGCTGATCTCTTCATGATCGAGGTCGCGGGCCTTGTGGGTGAAGGACACCGGCTTATCGAGGCGCCTGTCCGTCATGGCCGCACGATGACGATACGCGGCGGCGGCGACGGCACTGCCGCCCTTTCCGCTGCCAACGAATGTGAACCGTGCGTACCCGATCGCCATGGGGCACCCTAGCACCAATAACCGCATTGTCGCAACGCGACAGATATTGCGCTTGTAGTCTTCGTGGGCAAGCCCACTCCGCTCCAAGAGCCGGCACCTGTGCCGGCGATGGTCGCCCGAAAAGCGACCCTGAAAAAAGAAACGATCTAGATCCTGTATAGCTCGCCCAAATGTTTGGAGAGCGCGTATTGCTCATTTACAGTCGTGCCACTGCCTTCGAGACAAGAAAGGAAAGATGTTCCGATGAGCCGTGCGCGAGCGAACAGTAAACGGGCCAGCATCCTCGATATCGATGCTCAGATCATGGAGCTTCAACGCAAGCGCAAGGAACTGCAGGCGAAGCAGGCCGAACGCCTCGGCCGCATCGCCATGGCGGCCGGGCTGGGCGAATTCGAGCTGAACGATGACGAGATGCGCGGCGCCTTCGTCGAGCTGGCGGCGCGATTTCGCGCCAGGGCGGAGCAGGGGGAGCCGGCTCCTGGGCGCACCCTCGGCGGGACCGTCACGGCGGCGATCCCCGAACTCTCTCCGGCAAATTGACCGCGCCATCTTCAAGCTGAAGCAACGCAGGGCGGGGCTCATGAGTGACGATCGGCGTCGGGACACGCGCGAGAAGATCGCCCTGGGCGGTCTGGTGGTGAAGGCCGGACTTCGCCAAGCGGATCGCGCCTTCATCCTCGGTGCTCTGCTGAGCGCGGCTCGGCTGAAGCCGAACGATCCACGCTGGCGCGAACTGCGCGCCCTCGGCGGCGCGGCCTTCGGGGACGCGACGCCGGCCACTGACGAGGGCGAACCGCCCGAGGCGACACCGCCACTCCTGAGCTGATCGAGGCGGGCCGGCGCTGCGCAGTGGATGACGCGGCGCCGGCCTCGCCGGGCGCGTTTTCGAGGAACGACATGCACAACATCAACTGGAAAGACCCCACGCTCGCGTGGGCGCTCCTGCCCGCGTCGGTGCTCGCCATCTGCATCTTCGTGACGGACACGATGTGGCCCGACCTCGCGGCCGATCTCTCCGGCCAGCCGCACTACTGGTTCATGCGCGCCTCGCCGCTGGTGAACTTCATACTGCCTCCGCTGTTCGGCCTAGCAGTCGTGGCGCTGTTGCCGCGCCACAAGCGAATGCCGCTGGCGCTGATCAATCTGTTGCTCGTCGCCGGCGTCGGGCTCGTCTATGCCTGGCGCGAATATGCGCGCCTCGCGCCCTATGCCGAACAGGGCATGACCTTCAACGAGCTGAGCGACTACATCAGCGCCTTTGTGATCGGCGGCGGTGTCGTCGCCTTCGGGCTCGCCGGGTTCGGCGCGCGGCTCTCCACGCATGTGCCCGACAGGGTCCGGCGCGTGAAGGGCGGCATGATCGGTGATGCCGACTGGATGGATCTCGGCAAGGCGCAAAAGCTCTTTCCGGCCGATGGTGAGATTGTCCTAGGAGAGGCCTATCGCGTCGACAAGGATGTGGTCGCCGAGATTGATTTCGAGGCCGGCGATCGCGCCACCTGGGGCAAGGGGGGCAAGGCACCTCTGCTCTGTTACCGCTATGGCAACGACTCCGGCCACCTGCTCTTTTTTGCCGGATCGGGCGGCTACAAAACCACGGCGAACGTCATCCCGACCGGCCTGACCTATCGCGAACCGATCGTTTGTTTCGACCCGTCGACCGAGATTGCGCCCATGCTCGTGAAGGCGCGTCGGGCGATGAACGCCGGCCGCAAGGTCTTCGTGCTCGACCCGGCCGATCCGACCATCGGCTTCAACGTGCTCGACTGGATCGAGACGTCGTCGCGGAAGGAAGAGGACATCGCGGCGGTCGCGCACATGCTGCTCGCGGAGAGCGGGAAGATCGAAAGCTCGACCGGCAGCTATTTCCAGAACCAGGCGCATAATCTGCTAACCGGCATCCTCGCCTATATCCTTCTCTCTCCGAACTTCGAGGGCGAGAAATCGCTGCGCAGCCTGCGCCAGCTCGTGAGCCGGCCGGAGCCATCGTTCATCGCGCTCCTGCGGGAAATCGTCGAAGACGAAGCCGAGCCGGATTTCGTTCGGGAGTCGTTGGGCGTCTTCACCAACATGACCGAACAGACCTTCTCCGGCGTCTATTCGACGGCCTCGAAGGACACCCAATGGCTGTCCCTGGGCAATTACGCCTCGCTGGTGTGCGGCTCCACCTTCAGCACGGCGGACCTCGCAAATGGCAAGATCGACCTATTCCTGAACCTGCGCATGGACACGCTGAAGAGCTATCCCGGCATCGGTCGTGTCATCATCGGCGCGCTGCTCAATGCGATGATTCAGGCAGACGGACGCACCGGCCGCCGGGTGCTGTTTCTGATCGACGAGGCCTCGCTGCTCGGCTACATGAAGCTGCTGGAAGAGGCGCGCGACCGGGGCCGCAAATACGGCATCAGCCTCATGCTGTTCTATCAGTCGGTCGGACAGATAGAGGGGCATTTCGGGCGCGCCGGCGCGCAAGCATGGTTCGAGAGCGCGGCCCTCACCTCCTATGCCGCTGTCGGAACGCACGAGACGGCAAAGCGCCTTTCCGACCTGTGCGGCGAGATGACGATCGAGGTCGGATCGAGTTCGCGGCAGGCGGGGCTGTTCGCCAGCTCCGCCTGCGCGACCGAGAGCGTCAACCATCAGCGACGCGCGCTGATCCTGCCCCATGAAATCGTGCAGGACATGCGCCGCGACGATCAGATCATCATCAAGGCTGGTCAGCGGCCGCTGCGCTGCGGGCGGGCGATCTACTTCCGGCGCCCGGACATGGTGGCGCGCACCGAGGCCAATCGCTTCGCTCCGAAGGGAGCGAAGTGACGATGGGCGCAAGGATCACCAAGACGCAACGCCGAATCCTGATGAACGCCTTGGAAGGCCGGCCGCTTGATCATGGCCGCCCTGGCTCGCGCTCCTCGGTCGGCTGTTGGAACTGCGCTGTCCGTAGTTGCCAGCGCAAGGGCTGGCTGGACGAGCGCACCGACGAGCTGACGGAGAAGGGGAGATGTGTTCTCGACATGACGCCGCCGGCCGCACCCGTGCCCCTCACCACATCGCAATATCGCGTCCTTCTGTACATGGTGCAGAACAACGCGAAGCTCATTCGGGGCAAGGGGGCAGCGGCCCGAACCGACGACAGCTTTCAGTGGCCGGTGTCCGCATCGACCATTGACCACCTGATCAACGAGCGCCTTATCGAAAGGGAGGCACGCGCGACCGAGCACGAGCTTCTGGCCGTCAGCGTTTTGGGATTTGGCACGGTCAAGGAGAAGCTGAGGCGCGCTCTTGCCGCGCAGGAGCGGGCCGCCCGTCTGGCAGGGGACGCGCCTACACCGCTCGAACAGCTGATCAGGCGAACGTTGACGCATGGATGACACGGTGGCCCGGTCCGCTCGGGTGAAACCGCTGGTCTGGCGCATTCAGAGCCCGCACACCACGGACCTGGTTTCCGGCGAGACGGTGGTTCTGCTGGCGATGGTTCCGTGGGGTGCGGTCGCCATTACAAAGACGCTCAAGGAGACGGGCTATCGCGTCTGTGAGGGAGCGTCCCGCGCCGGCGTCTTCACGTCTATCGAAGAAGCGCGGGATTGGTTTGAGACGGGATATCAGCGAATGATGGCGGCGGCGATTGAACTCGATGCGCCGTCGCCCCCGCCCCCGGCGGCACTCTCGGTGCCGGCGGCGGTCTTGGCACTTTGGGAAGAGACCGCCGGGCGACCATGGCCGCAGACGGTTCCGCTGGTACCGGAGATTGAGGCGATAATGGCCGATGGCTGGATACGGCTGGCCGGTAAAAGTGGCGGCTCGCCTTCCGCATCAACCGCCATGCTGCAGTGGACCGCCTCCGCCCAGATAGCGATGTCCCGCGCGCGCGACTTAGGGTAGTCGATCTGGCTCCGGGTGCGCTGCGCGTTCCGACCGCGACCCACTTGCTCTGTTAGATCGCAATCCCCGCCGCGCGCTCAAGCGCCCGCTGAGCGTCACCAGCCGGTCCCACGACGCACGGCTCGCCCTGACCACGGCAAGCCGCTCCTGAAGCGGTAGCGCCGCCTTGCGAGCCGTGTGGAGCACGAATGAATGATCCTCGAGCGCTGCCTCAAGATGGGAAAGAAGGTCGCGTAGGGTGTCGGGAGTGGTCATGGTTCGCCCTTCAGTGCTGATGAAGCCTAGTATGTCCGGGGGATCGCGATCCTAAGGATCTGTCCGCGAAGTCCGGCGAGGCGAAGACCGCCCTCGATCAGATTGGCGCCACCCGCGTGGCCCCTGCGATCGACAGCGCCTCCATCAACGCCGCGCTGGCGAAGATCCGGCTGCTCCGGTCCGAGATCAACGCGGTGAACTCCAGCACCATTTCCCGCGCATGGAACGGGCCGGCATTCATGCCGACACCGGGATAGAACGATCCAGCCTCAGGGACACCAGCACCAAATCAAGTCAAAGCACCCCATGGCGACCATCTTAAGAGTCTTATCTATTGTCGTTTTTCCTGAAAACCACGCGAGCAGGGGCGGCCGGCCACTCAATCGGCTCGCTACCCACAATCACTTCAACTCGGGCTTTGAAATTGGCTCCTTCTAACGCCTCTATTTGTGTCACAATATCTTCGATCTCTTCGCGATCGTGAGGGTCATCGCGATACAAGTAAAAATTAAACGACCAACAATCATTTTCCTTCATAAACGATACCATTCGAAAATTTTCACCCAGCCCAAGAGTGGCCTGATTTAAATTCACGTGCATTTCGTTAACTATAGCCAGTTCGTTTTTTGTTTCCATTAATCTCCCCACGTCGGATTAGTCGGCACGACACTTGGACTTGTCGTTCCCTTAATAATAAATCTGTTTGTCGGCTGCGAAGGATAACCCGCTCCTAAATTCACGTTAGTTCCAGTAACACCTTTGTATTCCACGACAGGAAACCCATTCTGAGTTCTTCCAACTATCCTAGCCGCTCCTGAATGATAGGCATCAAGGACGGACTGAGCATCCTTTGCGTTGCCCAAATATCCTCCGTGCTTATATCCACTCCCCTCTATATGCCGGTTTTGCTTTTGGCTTACTTGTCGACCGATGGGAGCGAAGTCCGTCTGCGTTAGCTTTGGCGGCGCCCGCATGCTGCCACTTCGTGGCCCGCCTGCTATGCCGCCGCCGAAGTCTTCTATTACTCCCTCCAGTCCCTTTCTTCGCAAGCCGGACCTATCCTGTGGCAATCTTGCAGCCAACCGTATCCGCCCGGATTCGTTGCCAGAAGTCCCCATCAGTCCCGCTTTGCGCCCCCGCTCGACAGTTATCGTGTCGAGCTCCATTGATGTCGTGTCGGAGTTGGAAGCGTCATCAGTGTCGTTGGATTCTGTATTGCCCTCGTTTCCCTGATTGCTGCTTCCAGTTCCCGTATTTCGGTCCGAGCTATCTTTGTCCGTCGCATTCCCACTTGGGTCGCTCTGATTGATGGGATCGTTGTCGGCATAGGCGTAGCGGTTGGTGCCGACGCCGGGCTCGATGGGATCGAGCGTGTCGGGGGAGAGGAAACGACCGATCACCGGGTCGTAATAGCGGGCGTGGAGATAGAGCAGGCCCGTCTCCGGATCGTGGCGCTCGCCGATGAAGCCGCGCGGCTCGGCCGGGACGGCGGGCGAACAGCCGGGGATGGACGGGGCCT
>JAEYXI010000450.1 GCA_023428515.1 Pseudomonadota bacterium
AAGAGCTGGAACGTCTCCGGCAAGCAACTCTCTCTCTACGACGAGAGCGGGTCGACGCTCGCGACGCTCTATTCGTCCGGAGCGGAAAAATTCAATGGACAGACCTCGACCGGATTGCCTATCTCGCTGTCCAGGTAGACCGTTCCATCCCTTTCCGTTCCATGACCAATGCACCTGCGTGACGGCCTCCAGCCGCATTCGACCGTCGCGCAGCGTTATGCGCACCTCGTGGAAACCGGCGCGATCGCCGAGGATTCCGCTCAGCGCCCCGTCGTCGCCGCTCTCGATCGCCTGATAGACGAGATCCGCAGCAAGCGTCTTGCCCGCAAGTCGAGCGCGCTCGGCTGGTTGTTCGCCAAGAACCGGTCAGCGTTGGAACCGGTGCAGGGCCTCTACATTCACGGCAGTGTCGGCCGCGGCAAGACCATGCTGATGGACCTGTTCTTCGAAACGGTGCCGGTGAGGCGCAAGCGGCGCGTGCATTTCAACGCCTTCATGGCCGATGCACATGACCGCATCCAGAAGCACCGGTTGGCGCGCAAGAACGGCGAGACCAACGAAGACGATCCGATCCCGCCGGTCGCCAAGGCGCTCGCCGAAGAGGCATGGGTGCTCTGCTTCGACGAGTTCTCCGTCACCGACATCGCCGATGCGATGATCCTGTCCAGGCTGTTCTCGGCGCTGTTCGCCAACGGCGTGGTGCTTGTCGCGACCTCCAACGTCGCGCCCGACGACCTCTATCGCGACGGGCTGAACCGCCAGCTCTTCCTGCCTTTCGTCAGCCTGCTCAAGCGCCACACGCATGTGATGACGCTCGATTCCGATACCGACTACCGGATGGAGAAGCTCAACCGCATGCCGGTCTACCTGACGCCTCTGTCTGCCGAGACCGACCGCCGCATGGACGAGGCGTGGGAAGCGGTGACGCGCGGCGCCACGGCCGCGCCGGATACGCTGACGATCAAGGGACGGCAGGTGCACGTGCCGCAGGCGGCGGGCGAGGCGGCGCGCTTCAGCTTCGCCGATCTCTGCGACGCGCCGCTCGGGGCACGGGACTATCTCGCGATCGCCGCGCGCTATTCGACCATCTTTGTCGATCGCATCCCGGTGCTCGACCAGACGCGCCGCAACCCCGCGAAACGCTTCATCTTGCTTGTCGACACGCTTTACGACAGCCGTTCGCGGCTGTTCGCCAGCGCGGAGGTCCCGCCGCAGGAGCTCTACCAGGGCAGATCCGGCGTCACGGAAGCCTTCGAGTTCGACCGCACAGTCTCGCGGCTGGTCGAGATGCAGAGCCGGGAATGGCTGGATGGCTGGGCCGAGAAGCAGGTCAAGGTGGCGTAGACCGGCCGCTACAGGCGGTAGACATACATGACGAAGTCCTCGACCTCGTCGCGCACTGCGTCGAGCCGTTCATAGAGCCCGCGGGCCGGCAGATTGTCGGGCTCGGTGCCGACCCAGGCCTCGCCGCAGCCGAGTTCCCTGCCGATCGCGAACATCCTTTCGACCAGCGCCCGCGCAATGCCCTTGCGCTGGAAGGCAGGCGCCACGCCCACCTCGTCCAGGTAGAGTTCCGTCACCTTGTCGGGATGGCGGTGGACGACACCTGCGCATTGGCCGACCACAATGCCGCCCGAAAGCGCGACCAGCATGATGTGGCCCGGTTCGGCCAGATAGGCGGCCAACCGGTCGGGCCGGACAGGTTCGTCGAAGACGTCATCCGCGACGCGGTCAAGCGGCCCGGCATTCTCGGGGGAAAGCCTGACGATCTCGAAATCCTGATCTTCTGCTCGCTTGGCCATGACGGTTTTGTGACTATTCTTTGACGTTTACGTAAATGCTTTTCAATCTAACCGATTGAAAATATTCACTCAAAAATAACCGATTGAATTTTACGTGGCGCAGCGTTATCTCGGGGCCGCGAATTCTCGGCATTGCCTCTTTCTCTCTGGCCTTTCGCTCTCCCGGGCCGTCGCCCGGTACGGATTAAGGGAAAAAATCCTCACATGGCACGTAACAAGATAGCCCTCATCGGGTCCGGCATGATCGGCGGCACCCTTGCCCATCTCATCGGCCTCAAGGACCTCGGCGACGTCGTCCTCTTCGATATTGCCGAAGGCATACCGCAGGGCAAGGGGCTGGACATCGCCCAGTCCTCGCCGGTCGAGGGTTTCGACGCGCGTTATGTCGGCGTCAACGACTATGCCGGCATCGAGGGCGCGGACGTCTGCATCGTGACGGCCGGCGTGCCGAGGAAGCCCGGCATGAGCCGCGACGACCTGATCGGCATCAACCTCAAGGTCATGGAGCAGGTCGGCGCCGGCATCCGCAAATATGCGCCGAAGGCCTTCGTCATCTGCATCACCAACCCGCTCGACGCCATGGTCTGGGCGCTGCAGAAGTTCTCCGGCCTGCCGAAGACCCATGTGGTCGGCATGGCCGGCGTGCTGGACTCGGCGCGCTTCCGCTATTTCCTGGCAGAGGAGTTCAAGGTCTCGGTCGAGGACGTGACGGCCTTCGTGCTCGGCGGCCATGGCGACACGATGGTGCCGCTGGTGCGTTATTCGACGGTCGCCGGCATCCCGCTGCCCGACCTCGTCAAGATGGGCGGGACCTCGAAGGAGAAGCTCGAGCAGATCGTGCAGCGCACCCGCGACGGCGGTGCCGAGATTGTCGGCCTGCTCAAGACCGGCTCGGCCTATTACGCGCCGGCTGCGTCGGGCATCCAGATGGCCGAAGCCTATCTCCGGGACAAGAAGCGCGTGCTGCCCTGCGCGGCGCATCTCTCCGGCCAGTACGGCGTGAACAACCTCTATGTCGGCGTGCCGACGGTGATCGGCGCCGGCGGCGTCGAGCGCGTCATCGAGATCGACCTCAACAAGGCCGAGCAGAAGATGTTCGAGAAGTCGGTCGAAGCGGTGCAGACGCTCTGCGAAGCCTGCGTGAAGATCGCGCCGAACCTGGCGAAGAAGTAAGGCCGAGGAAGGCCAAGGAAAGGGATCCTCAGCCATGAACATCCACGAATATCAAGGCAAGCAGCTCCTCAAGGCCTACGGCGCACCGGTCGCCGACGGCGTGGCGGTGCTTGACGCGGGCGAGGCGGAAGCGGCGGCGAAGAAGCTGCCGGGTCCGCTCTATGTGGTGAAGAGCCAGATCCACGCCGGCGGGCGCGGCAAGGGCAAGTTCAAAGAACTTCCTGCCGACGCCAAGGGCGGCGTGCGGCTGGCGAAGTCGGTCGAGGACGTGGTCGCCAACGTCAAGGAGATGCTTGGGCATACGCTGGTGACCAAGCAGACCGGTCCGGCCGGCAAGCAGGTCAACCGCCTCTACATAGAGGACGGCGCCGACATCGACCGCGAGCTTTACCTCTCGATCCTCGTCGACCGCTCGGTCGGCAGGATAGCCTTCGTCGTCTCGACCGAAGGCGGCATGGACATCGAGGCCGTCGCGCACGACACGCCGGAGAAGATCGTCACCGTTGCGATCGATCCGGAAAAGGGCGTCACCGCGGCGGATGTGAAGGCGTTGAATTCGGCGCTGAAGCTCGACGGCGACGCGGGCAAGGACGGCGAGATGCTCTTCCCGCTGCTCTACAAGGCGTTCGTCGAGAAGGACATGAGCCTCTTGGAGGTCAACCCGCTGATCGTCTTGAAGGACGGGCATCTGCGGGTGCTCGACGCGAAAGTGTCGTTCGACAACAATGCGCTCTTCCGCCACCCCGACATCGTCGAGCTGCGCGACATCACCGAAGAGGACGACAAGGAGATCGAGGCGTCGAAATACGACCTCGCCTATGTCGCGCTCGACGGCAATATCGGCTGCATGGTGAACGGCGCCGGCCTTGCCATGGCGACGATGGACATCATCAAGCTCTACGGCGCCGAGCCGGCGAACTTCCTCGACGTCGGCGGCGGCGCGAGCAAGGAGAAAGTGACCGCGGCCTTCAAGATCATCACCGCCGATCCGGCCGTGAAGGGCATCCTCATCAACATCTTCGGCGGCATCATGAAATGCGACATCATCGCCGAAGGCGTGATCGCCGCGGTCAAGAAAGTCGGGCTGAAGGTTCCGCTGGTGGTCAGGCTCGAAGGTACCAATGCCGAACTCGGCAAGAAGATCATCAACGAGAGCGGGCTGAACGTCACCTCCGCCGACGATCTCGACGATGCGGCCAAGAAGATTGTCGCCGCGGTGAAGGGGTAAGCCTGCATGTCCATCCTGATCGACAAGAACACCAAGGTTCTCGTGCAGGGCCTGACCGGCAACACCGGCTCGTTCCATACCGAGCAGGCGCTCGCCTATCACGGCACCAAGATGGTCGGCGGCATCCATCCGAAGAAGGGCGGCACGACCTGGGACGGTTCGGTGCCGCTGCCGATCTTCGCGACGGTCGCCGAGGGCAAGGCCGCGACGGGCGCCAACGCGTCGGTGGTCTACGTGCCGCCGGCGGGAGCTGCGGCGGCGATCATCGAGGCGATCGAGGCGGAAATCCCGCTGGTCGTCTGCATCACCGAGGGCATCCCGGTTATGGACATGATCAAGGTCAAGGCCAAGCTCGACAAATCGAAGTCGCGGCTGATCGGGCCGAATTGCCCCGGCATCGTGACCCCGGACGAGTGCAAGATCGGCATCATGCCCGGCAACATTTTCCGCAAGGGCTCGGTGGGCGTTGTTTCCCGCTCGGGAACACTTACCTATGAAGCAGTGTTCCAGACCACGAATGAAGGGCTTGGCCAGTCCACCGCCGTCGGCATCGGCGGCGATCCCGTCAAGGGGACGGAGTTCATCGATATACTCGAGATGTTCCTGGCCGACGACGAGACCAAGTCGATCATCATGATCGGCGAGATCGGCGGCTCGGCTGAAGAGGACGCGGCACAGTTCCTGATCGACGAGGCGAAGCGCGGCAGGAAGAAGCCGATGGCGGGCTTCATCGCGGGACGCACGGCACCTCCCGGACGCACCATGGGTCACGCGGGCGCTGTGATCTCCGGCGGCAAGGGCGGCGCGGAAGACAAGATCGCGGCGATGGAAGCGGCAGGCATCAAGGTTTCGCCGTCGCCGGCAAGACTGGGCAAGACCTTGGTCGAGGCGATCAAGGGTTGAGTGAAATAGTGAGTAGTGAATAGTGAACAGAAGAAGCGGCGGCGGAGCATAAAGGCAGCACAATCCCTGCCCACTACTCCCTGTTCACCATTTACTCGAAAAGGAGACGGAGCGGGGCGCTCCGACAGGCAAAATGGCACGGCAAGATCAGGCCAACGACGAATTCTCCCTTACCTCCTTCCTCTATGGCGGCAACGCAGACTATCTGGAGCAGTTGCAGGCCGCCTATGAGGACGACCCGCAATCGGTCGATCCGCAGTGGCAGGATTTCTTCGCCGCACTGAAGGACGACGCGATCGACGTCAAGAAGAACGCCAAGGGCGCGTCCTGGTCGAAGCCGTCCTGGCCGCTGCAGGCGAATGGCGAGCTGGTCTCGGCGCTCGACGGCGACTGGGGCCTGGTCGAGAAGCACATCGAGAAGAAGGTCAAGGACAAGCTGGCCAACGGAGCCGCCGGCGCGGCCATCTCCGACGCCGACGTGCACCAGGCGACGCGCGATTCCGTGCGCGCCATCATGATGATCCGCGCCTTCCGCATGCGCGGCCCCCTGCACGCCAATCTCGACCCGCTCGGCATCGCCAAGCCGCTCGAGGACTACAACGAGCTGTCGCCGACCTCCTACGGCTTCACCGAGGCCGACTATAATCGCAAGATCTTCATAGACGGCGTGCTCGGGCTGGAATACGCGACCATCCCGCAGATGCTCGACATCCTTACGCGGACCTACTGCTCCACGCTCGGCGTCGAGTTCATGCACATCTCCGACCCCGAGGAGAAGGCCTGGATCCAAGCGCGCATCGAAGGCGCCGACAAGGAGATCACCTTCACCGCCGAGGGCAAGAAGGCGATCCTGTCCAAGCTGATCGAGGCGGAGGGCTTCGAGCAGTTCATCGACGTCAAGTACAAGGGCACCAAGCGCTTCGGCCTCGACGGCGGCGAGTCGCTGATCCCGGCGCTGGAGCAGATCGTCAAGCGCGGCGGCGCGCTCGGCCTGAAGGAGGTCGTGCTCGGCATGGCCCACCGCGGCCGCCTCAACGTGCTCAGCCAGGTGATGGCCAAGCCGCACCGCGCCATCTTCCACGAGTTCAAGGGCGGCTCCTACGCGCCTGACGACGTCGAGGGCTCGGGCGACGTCAAGTACCATCTCGGCGCGTCGTCGGACCGCGAGTTCGACGGCAACAAGGTGCACTTGTCGCTGACGGCGAACCCGTCGCATCTGGAGATCGTCAGCCCGGTGGTGATGGGCAAGGCCCGCGCCAAGCAGGACCAGATATTCGGCCGCACCCGCGAGGAGATCGTGCCGCAGGAGGAGCGCGCCAAGGTGCTGCCGCTCTTGCTGCACGGCGACGCCGCCTTCGCCGGCCAGGGCGTGGTGGCCGAGATTCTCGGCCTGTCGGGCCTGCGCGGCCATCGCGTCGCCGGCACGGTCCACTTCATCATCAACAACCAGATCGGCTTCACCACCAATCCGCGCTTCTCGCGTTCGTCGCCCTATCCGTCGGACGTGGCCAAGATGATCGAGGCGCCGATCTTCCACGTCAACGGCGACGACCCGGAAGCCGTGGTCTATGCCGCCAAGATCGCCATCGAGTTCCGGATGAAGTTCCACAAGCCGGTGGTGGTCGACATGTTCTGCTACCGCCGCTTCGGCCACAACGAGGGCGACGAGCCGAGCTTCACCCAGCCGATCATGTACCGCGCCATCCGCGGCCACCGTACGACGGTGCAGCTCTACGGCGACAAGCTGGTCGCCGAGGGACTGCTCACGCAGGACGAGATCGACAGGATGCGGGCCGACTGGCGCGCGCATCTGGAGGCCGAGTTCGAATCCGGCCAGAGCTACAAGCCCAACAAGGCCGACTGGCTCGACGGCGCATGGTCGGGCCTGCGCACCGCCGACAACCAGGACGAGCAGCGCCGCGGCAAGACCGCCGTGCCGATGAAGACGCTGAAGGAGATCGGCAGGAAGCTGACCGAGGTTCCGGCCGACTTCGAGGTCCACCGCACCATCGGCCGCTTCCTCGACAACCGCCGCAAGGCGATCGAGACCGGCGAGGGCATCGACTGGGCGACGGCTGAGTCGCTGGCGTTCGGCTCGATCCTGATGGAGGGCAACCCGATCCGCCTTTCCGGCCAGGATTCGGAGCGCGGCACCTTCTCGCAGCGTCACACCGTGCTCTACGACCAGCGCGACGAGAACCGCTACATCCCGTTGAACAATCTCGGCCCCCAGCAGGCGAACTACGAGGTCATCAACTCGATGCTCTCCGAGGAAGCGGTGCTGGGCTTCGAGTACGGCTTCTCGCTGGCCGAGCCGAGGGCGCTGACCATGTGGGAGGCGCAGTTCGGCGACTTCGCCAACGGCGCGCAGGTCGTGTTCGACCAGTTCATCTCGTCGGGCGAGCGCAAGTGGCTGCGCATGTCGGGCCTCGTCTGC
>JAEYXI010000492.1 GCA_023428515.1 Pseudomonadota bacterium
CCCCGACCTCGTCCCGCATCTCACCGAAGTGCAGACGCTCTCCTTCCCCAGCGGCCATGCCATGATGGCGGCGGTCACCTACCTGACGCTCGGCTCCATGCTCGCCGGTATCGTGCCCGGCAAGGCGACGAAGATCTACGTGCTTGGCGTCGCCGTGCTGATCACGCTGATGGTCGGCGTCTCGCGCGTCTATCTCGGCGTGCACTGGCCTTCCGACGTGCTGGCCGGCTGGTGCGCCGGCTTTGCCTGGGCGATGCTGTGCTGGCTGGCCGCGCGGCCTTTCCTGCGGCGGGTCGGGCCGGAGAGCGCTTGAGCGGCTGGCATATCTGTAAGGATTGATGCTTGAAACATCATTATAACGATACTATACATGCATATTGCAGACTCAGGCAGGAGCACGTCTCGTGATCACCGCCCAGCAGATGCGCGCCGCGCGAGCGCTCGCCGGCATCGACCAGAAGACCCTCGCCGAGCGGGCCGGTGTGTCGTTGCCGACGATCCAGAGGATGGAGGCGAGTGACGGCGTCGTGCGGGGCGTGGTCGACACGCTGATGAAGGTGATCCGCGCCCTGGACGAATCCGGCGTCGAGCTGATCGGCGTCAACCAGGCGAGCAGCGGCGGCGGCAGGGGCGTTCGCCTCAGGGCGCCGGCATCAGACGAAGGCCCTACCGGCTGAGGCTGCAACTGCGGAGCCGCGTGAGGCGCGCTCCGATAGTGAAGCCAGCCGCGCCGCGACCGCCGACAGATTGCCGACGATCCCGCCGCATGAAAGCGGAAGGCCGTCATGAGGACAGCTGCCGGGCCGGAAAAATTGCATTCCCGGCCGACTTTTTCGGAACTCTTCACGCCGAAGCTCGTCACCGTGCTGCGCGAGGGCTACGGGCTGAAACAGTTCCGCGCCGACGCCATAGCGGGGCTGACGGTTGCTATCGTCGCGCTGCCCTTGTCGATGGCGATCGCGATCGCCAGCGGCGTCTCGCCGGCCCGGGGCCTCAATACGGCAATAGTCGGCGGCTTCCTCGTCTCGGCGCTCGGCGGCAGCCGCTTCCAGATCGGCGGACCGGCCGGGGCCTTCATCGTGCTGGTCGCGTCGACCGTGGCCCGGCACGGCGTCGACGGGCTGATCCTCGCCACCATGATGTCGGGCGCGTTCATGCTCGCGATCGGCTATCTTAGGCTCGGCACCTACATCAAATTCATCCCCTATCCGGTGACGGTGGGCTTTACCGCCGGCATCGCGGTTATCATCTTCGCCAGCCAGCTCAGCGAATTGTTCGGCCTGTCGCTGGACGGGAAGGAGCCGGGCGAGCTTATCCCGAAGCTGAGGGCGCTCACGGCTGCCTGGGGCACGTTCAATCCTTCGGCGATCGTCGTCGCATTTCTCACCATTGCCGTCATCGCGGGATTGAAGCGCTGGCGGCCGTCCTGGCCGGGCATGCTGATCGGCGTCGGCGTCGCCTCGGTCGTGGTGGCGGCGTTTGCACTGCCCGTCGAGACGATCGGCACGCGCTTCGGCGGCATACCGCGTTCGCTGCCGCTGCCGGCGCTGCCCGCTTTCGACCTCGCCACCATACAGGCGGTGCTCCCCGACGCCATCGCCTTCACATTGCTCGGATCAATCGAATCGCTGCTGTCGGCGGTGGTGGCGGACGGCATGACCGGGCGCAGGCATCGCTCCAACTGCGAGCTGGTCGCACAGGGTTTCGCCAACATCGGCTCGGCGCTGTTCGGCGGCATCTGCGTGACCGGCACGATCGCACGCACGGCGACCAATGTGCGCTCCGGCGCGCACGGGCCGATCTCCGGCATATTGCATTCGGGCTTCCTGCTGGTCTTCATCCTCGTGGCGGCGCCGCTGGCAAGCTACATACCGCTCGCGGCACTCGCCGGCGTGCTCGCGGTCGTCGCCTGGAACATGGTGGAAAAAACCGCTTTCGCGGCGCTCGTCCGCTCCTCCTGGGGCGATGCGCTGGTCCTGCTCGTCACTTTCGCGCTGGTCGTCTTCCGCGATCTCACCGAGGGCATCGTCGTCGGTTTCGCGCTCGGCTCGATCCTGTTCATCGACCGCATGTCCAAGGCGATCGCGGTGGAGACCCATGGCGGCGTCGTCCAGGCCGACGTCGCCGACAGCACGAACGGAAACCGGCCGGCTTACGACCCCTCGGATTCGTCCGATCCCGACACGGTGATCTACCGCATCAGCGGCGCATTCTTCTTCGGCTCGGCCTCGACGGTGGCGACCGTGCTCGACCGTATCGCCGACCGGCGCAGGAATTTCGTGCTCGACTGCTCGGCCGTTCCCTTCCTCGATTCGACGGCGGCCAACGTCATCGAGGGTGCTGCGCGCAAGGCCGAACGGGCCGGCGTGCGCTTCTTCATCGCCGGCGCCTCGTCGCAGGCGCGGCGCATGCTTTTCACACATGGCGTGCGGCCGCCGCATGTTCGCTACAAGACGACGGTCGCCAGGGCGCTGAAGCAGATCCACGACGAGCGGCCCCCGGCGGAAGCTTCGCCAGCGGAATAGATTTCGCGGGCCGGCAGGCGGTTGCTACTTCGCCGCCTGCGTCTGCTCTTCCTGCGCCCAGGTGACGCTCTTGTAGTCGAAGCCGTATTCGAGCGTCGGCTTCACGATGCGGAAATAGGGCGAAAGGTCGAAATCGCGCGGCGTGTAGAGCGAGTGGTGTCGGATGTGCAGGATTTCGCTGCGTGAATAGGAGGATTGTGCCGAAGCCCGGCCTGGCGCGAGGGTGACTTCCGGCAGGATCGGGTAGCGGATTTCCTCATAGGCCTGCGCGATCAGCGACGAGCAGATGGCCCGCGTCGGATCGCCGGAGCCGAAGGCGATGGCTCGGCGGCGCCAGCGCACCGGCATCGGCACCGGGAAGAAATAGCGCAGCATGTCAAAAATGTTCTTCAGGTCGTATTTCAGGCCGAGCCGGTTCAGCATGAAATCGACGACACGCTGGCGGTCGTCCGGCGACAGGCCGTTCGCCCGGCAAATGCGCGTGTTGTAGGTCCGGTATTTCGAGAGCGGCACCGCCACGCAGCCCTCGCCGAGATTGACCTCGATGAGGCGGGGCCGCTCGGAGCCGTCTTCCGGTTCGGGCAGCGCGTCTCCGACATAAAGCGCCGAATGCGACCATGTCGACTGCGTCAGATATTTGACGGTCGCCGAGATGCGCAGATTGCCTTCGATGAGAAGGATGTCGCCTGGCTGGAGAATGCGCCTCAGCGTTTCTGGATCGGACGGCGTGTAGGGCTTGTAGCCCGACGATTCCTCCTGCAGCCGTCCTGCGAGGAAGCGGCCCAGCCTGTCGAGGAACGTGTCGCTCGTTTCGGTCATCCGCTAGCCGTAACACGCCCCGGTTGCGGATTTCCACATGGCTGGCGCTACGCGGCCGGCTGCAGCTCGGCGAGATCGTGCCGGATCTTGCGGGCGACCTTCTTCGCCGATCGTTTCGGGCTGTCGCGGAAAAGCTCCGCCGCCTCGGCGAGGCAGGTCTTCCTGAGCTGGCGTTCCGACCGTTTGCAGAGGCGGGCAAGCAGCCGCGTTTCGGCCGGAACGCCGAGCGGGTGTTCCTTGTCCTTGAGAAGCCCGCGCATCACGAATATGTCGTGCAACTCGCCCAGCCTTTCGGTCAGCGCGTCGATGGCCTTTCGCCTGGCCTTGACCGGCGACGGCCAGAGCTTCTTCAGCAGGGTGAGATGCTTGGAATGCGCCTTGAGCGCCTTGCGCAGCTCATGGAAATCTTCGGCGTCGCCGCGCGCCTTGGCGCTCGCGAGCGTCTTGTGCGCCTGGTGCATCGTCTTGCCCATGCCTTCCGCAAGGATGTCCGCGGAAGCCTGGGGTTCATCGGACAGCTTGAGCTTGCGGATTTGCCGCAGGCCGGTCTTGCAGGAGGCGGCGGCGGCATTGACAGCTGCGCCGGCGCCCTCGCCTATTATGCCGTTCCGGCGCGCGACCAGCCGGTTGCGAACCGGGTCAAGCTCGCCGGCGGCGGTCTCGTCCGGAAAAGCCTTGGCCAGCCGGTCCACCGTCTCGATCAGGGCGGCGGCTTCGCGCGGGCCGGCAAGCCCCGCCGCCACATCGCGGTAGCGCACATTCTCGGCCCGGAAGAAGGCTTCGTCGCCGGACCGGACAAGCCGGAACAATGCGCGCAGGCTCTTCAGCCGCTTGCGACATTCGTGCAGAGCCTCGTCGGGATTTTTGCGCGCCGTCGCAAGCTGCTGGAGCGCAGCGTCGATTTCGGCCGCGGCGATGCGCTTGACTTCCGTCGTCAGCGGCCGGTGCGGATCGATCAGATAGCTCATGCCGCGAACTCCGGAAGATCCCCGAGGGCCAGCGATGCGTTGTAATACCGTCCGTCCTGAGTGACCTCGGGGCCGAGCCATGCCGGCAGTTTCTCCGCCGGCACGATATCAGGCGTCTCGAGTTCGGCGATCACCAGGCCGGCGAGCCTGCCGTCAAATACGTCGACCTCGTAGAGATAGCCTTCATGGCGGACATGATAGCGGGTCTTCTCGATGACGCGGCCGAGCGCGAAGGACTGCATCTCCTTCGCCTCGGCGAGCGGGATGGGATATTCGAACTCTTCGCGTCCCCGCCCTTCGGCCGGAAACTTGAGCGTAAGCATCGCCGAGTCGCCGTCGCTGATCCTGATGCGGACTGTGCGCTCGACGGCTGCAACCAGATAGAACTGGCGGATATGAATCTCCGCCTCCACCAGATCCCGCCAGGTGGAATTGGAAACCAGAAACTTCCGTTCGATCTCCCGGGCCATGGATGCCCATAAAGCGCGACCGTTTTGCAAAGGCAAGAAGCACATTGACTTTAATCATACGATTGATTAAATAGTGATCATGATCAAAACACCCATGAAATCCGTCGCACCGCGTCAGGGACAGCTCTCGCCTGCAGATCAGACTCGCATCGCCCTGATCCGCGCCGCCCTGAAACTGTTCGGCAGCCAGGGCTTCGAGGGCACGTCGACGCGTGAGATCGCGGCGCTGGCGAAAGCCAATATCGGATCGATCGCCTACCATTTCGGCGGCAAGGAAGGCCTGCGGGCCGCCTGCGCTCAATACATCGTCGAGACGATTGGAGGCGTCGCCGGCGCAGCCCTGGCCGAGACTTCAGGCGAAGTCCACGGACCCGAAGCGGCAAAGGCGCGGCTCATCACGGTGCTCGAAGCGATGGTCGGCTTCATCGTGGCGCGCCCCGAGGCCGGCGAATTCGTGCAGTTCGTGCTGCGCGAACTGTCCCAGCCGAGCGAGGCGCTCGACATCATCTACAACGGCGTGTTCGAGCCGGTTCATCAGAGGCTCTGCCGCATCTGGGCCGAGGCAAGCGGCGAAGATGCCGAAAGCGAGCGGACCAGGATCACCATCTTCACCCTGATCGGACAGGTCGTCTATTTCCGCATCGCCCGCGCCGCTGTTATGCGGCGCATGGGTTGGGACCAGGTCGGCCCGGCCGAGGCGGCCGACATAATCTCCGTGGTCGGCAGCAACATCGAGGCGATCCTCGCCGGGCGGAAGGGTGCAAAGCCATGAGCCTTTTCTGCTCGATCCCTTTCGCAGCCTGGCTATTCTCGGCCTGTGCCGGCCCTGCTCCTCTCGCAGTCGGCTATGTCGAAGGCGATTATGTGCTGCTGGCTCCTATAGAAGTCGCGCAGGTGCAGTCCATACAGGTGAAGCGCGGCGATCGCGTCGAGGCGGGCGCGCCGATAGCCGAGATGGAAACGGACGACGCCGAGATCGCCGTGGCGCAGGCCGAAGCCGCGCTCGCGCAGGCGCAGGCCCAGCTTGCCAATCTGCAGATCGGCAAGCGCCCGGAAGAAATCGCCGTGCTTGAGGCAATGGTGCGTTCCGCCAAGGCCTCGGCAGAGGAAAAGCGCCGCACCCTGGCTCGCGCCAGCGACCTCCTGAGGCGCGGCACCGCCACGCAGGCGGCATTCGACGCGGCGCAGACCGCCGTCGAGGTGGCCGAGGCGGAGATCAACCAGACCGAAGCCAATCTTGCGGTGGCCAAGCTGGCGGCGCGGCCGGAGGAGATCAGGGCGGCGGAGAACCAGGTGAAACAGGCGGGCACGGAACTCGAGCAGGCGAAGTGGCGGTTGACGAAGCGCTCGCTCACCGCGCCTTCCGCGGGCCGTATCGACGATGTCATCCGCAATCCCGGCGATGTCGCCGGACCGTCGGCGCCGGTCATCTCCATGCTGCCGGACGGCGCGGTCAAACTGTCGGTCTTCGTCCCGCAGGCGTCTTTCTCGAAGCTTGAGGTCGGCAAGATCCTGAAGGTGCGCTGCGACGGCTGCCCGGACGATCTGGAAGCACGCATCAGCTACGTCTCGCCGGACCCGGAGTTCACCCCGCCGGTGATCTACTCGCTCGAGACCAGGCAGAAGCTCGTCTACCTCGTCGAAGCAAGGCCCGTCGACGCGAACTCGATGCTGCAGCCGGGCCAGATCGTGGATGTGATGCTGGCCGAAGGCCAAACGGCAGCGGTCAATTGAACGCCATCGACGTCAGGAACCTGGTGAAGCGCTTCGGCGACAAGACCGTCGTCGACCACGTCACCATGACGGTCGCGGAAGGCGAGATCGTCGGCTTCCTCGGCCCGAACGGCTCCGGCAAGACGACGACGATACGCATCATGTGCGGACTTTTGACGCCCGACGAGGGCGAAGGCGAAGTGCTCGGCTACGACCTCAGGACCGAGAGCCTGAAGATCAAGCGCGAGGTCGGCTACATGACCCAGAAGTTCTCGTTCTACGAGGACCTCACCATCGCCGAGAACCTCGAATTCGTGGCGCGGCTCTACCGGCTGAAGCCGGTTGCCGAACATGTCGACCGCACGCTGGACGAGCTTGGCCTGACGACGCGGCGCAACCAGCTTGCCGGCACGCTGTCGGGCGGCTGGAAGCAGCGCCTGGCGCTCGCCGCCTGCATCATGCACAAGCCGAAGCTCCTGCTGCTCGACGAGCCGACCGCCGGCGTGGATCCCAAGGCGCGACGCGAATTCTGGGACGAGATCCATCACCTCGCGCAGGGCGGGCTCACCGTGCTCGTCTCGACCCACTACATGGACGAAGCCGAGCGCTGCCACCGCATCAGCTACATCTCGTACGGCAAGATGCTGGCATCGGGCAGCGTCGACGACGTGGTGAGGAATGCCGGGTTGACGACTTTCGTCATCGAAGGGCCGCGGCTCGACCAGGTCGCCTCCGCGCTGCAGGGTCGTCCTGGCGTCGAGCAGGTGGCGCCGTTCGGCACGACGCTGCATGTCGTCGGCTCGGACAAGGCGCTGCTGGAGAAGGCGCTCGCCGACATAAGCAGCCGCGATGGCGTCACGGTCCGGCCCGGCGAAACCAGCCTGGAGGATGTCTTCATCCAGTTCATGTCCGCGTCGAAGGACAACATGGCATGAACACGATCTTTTCCTTCGCCCGGCTCGGCGCGCTGCTGATGAAGGAATTCATCCAGATGCGGCGCGACCGCATCACCTTCGCCATGATGCTCGGCGTGCCGCTGATGCAGCTCGTTCTGTTCGGCTACGCCATCAACAACGATCCGAAGAGCCTGCCGGCGGCGCTGGTCGCCACCAGCAACGACCACTACACCCGCGCCATGGTCTCGGCACTGCAGATGACCGGCTATTACCGCTTCGACCATGTCGTGCGGACCGAGGCGGAGGCCGAGGCGCTAATGGCGAACGGCACGGTGTCCTTCCTGGTGACGATCCCGGCCGACTTCGCGCGGCGTGTCGAGAGCGGCAACAACCCGCAGATCCTGATAGAGGCCGACGCCACCGATCCGGCGGTCGCAAGCGGCGCCATCTCGACGCTCGGCACCGTGGCGCAGACGGCGCTGCTTCGCGAACAGGGCAAGCAGGCGGAAGCCGCCGAGGCCGCGAAGTCGCAGCTCGAAGTGGTCGTGCACAGGCGCTACAACCCGGAAGGCATCTCGCAATACAACATCGTGCCCGGCCTGCTTGGTGTCATTCTGCAGATGACCATGGTCATGATGACATCGATCGCGCTGACCCGCGAGACCGAGCGCGGCACGATGGAGAACCTGCTCGCCATGCCGGCCTCGCCGGTCGAGATCATGCTCGGCAAGGTGCTGCCCTATCTGGTCGTCGGCGCGGTGCAGGTGGTCGTCGTGCTGGTCGCCTCGAAGCTGCTTTTCTCGATTCCCTTCCAGGGCTCGCTGCCGCTGCTTCTGTCGGCGATCCTCGTCTTCGTACTGGCGCTGGTCCTGCTCGGCTACACCATCTCGACCATTGCGCGCACGCAGATGCAGGCGCTGCAGCTCACCTTCTTCTTCTTCCTGCCATCGATCCTGCTGTCGGGCTTCATGTTCCCCTATCGCGGCATGCCGGGCTGGGCCCAGGTCTTCGGCGAGATCTTCCCGCTGACGCATTTCCTGCGCGTCACCCGCAGCGTCATGCTGAAAGGCGCGGATTTCGCGGCGATCGGTGTCGAGGTTGCCGCGCTCTGCTTCTTCGTCGTGCTGTTCGCGGGCCTTGCGCTCTTCCGCTTCCGGCGCACGCTTGACTGAAGATTTCCTGCTGCAAGCTTATTTGATGCAACGCTAAAGTTCGGTTCCCGTTTCGGCTCGGATGAAGCCAACGGAGCGTTGAAGAGATGCGTAACATTCTGACCGGCTGCGCCATGCTCGCCGGCATAGTCATGGCCGTGCCCGTGCCGGCTTCGGCGCAGGATCTTGAACTCGAAATCGGCCGTGACGGGTTGAGGATCGAGCGCGACTGCAACCCCCGCTACGAGGATTGCTACTACCGGGGCGAGCGCCGTGGATATTATGACGACCGTCCGCGCTGCTCCGAAGGCCGCGCCTTGAGGAAGGCGGAACGCATGGGCATCCGGCGCGCTCGCATCGCCGATGTCGGCAGGCGCACCATCGAGGTGCGTGGACGCGATCGCTATGGCGAGCGCATCTATATCACCTTCGGACGTCAGCCGAGCTGCCCCGTACTCAGT
>JAEYXI010000509.1 GCA_023428515.1 Pseudomonadota bacterium
GCAGACCTGACCTGGTGGCCCAAGGACCCGACGCTGTCGAACTTCCGCTTCATCTTCGGCCAGTCGGATTCGAGCCTGATCGTCGCGCTCGACCGCACCGCCATGAAGCCTATCCTGTCTTCGCTGCTGTCGGCGAGCTTCGGCACGCTGATCGCAATGACCGCCGGCACCGCGGCAGCCTACGGCCTGTCGCGCTTCGGCTCGGGCCAGAACCTGCCGCTGGCGCTGACCCAGCTCCGCCTCTTCCCGCCGATGGCGGTGATGATCCCGGTCATGATCATGTGGGCCTTCCTCAACCTCACCGACACTTGGTGGGGACTGGCGCTGGTCTACGGCATCGTCACCCTGCCCTTCGCCTTCTGGCTGATGAAGACCTTCTTCGACGACATGCCGCGCGAGCTTGAGGAGGCAGGTCTGGTCGAGGGCTGCTCGCGCTGGCGCGTCTTCACGAAAATCACGCTGCCGATGATGCGCGCGCCGCTCGCGTCCGCCGCACTCTTCGTCTTCATCCTGAACTGGTCGGATTACCTGATCGCGCTGCTCTTGACGACGCGCGAATGGGTGACCGTGCCGGTCTACATGGCCTCGCTGTCGTCCTCCATGACGGGCCAGCTCTACGGCGCCAAGGCCGCGCTCGGCCTGATCGCGGCCGTGCCGCCGGTCATCATGGGCATCGCCATCCAGCGCCATCTGGTGCGCGGGCTGACGTTCGGGGCGCTGAAGCAATGAGCGTCGCCACTGTGACGGAGTCTGGAATGGCCGCGCAGACCGCAAAGAGCCGCGACCCGCAGCGCGAGGAGGCCGCACGCCTCGGATTGCGCCTGACGCTGCCGGCGCAGATCCTGGTGCTGTTCATTGCGGTCTTCCCGCTACTCATGCAGCTCTACATCAGCCTGACCGACTGGTCGCCGCTCGACGGCACCGGCTGGTGGATGGCGTGGGAGAGCTGGAACAGTTTCTACAACTACCGCGACCTCTTGGCAGACAGCCGCTTCTGGGGAGCGCTGTGGCGCACCTTCCTGGTGATGATCGTCTGCGTGCCGGTGGAATTCCTGCTCGGCCTCGGGCTCGCGACCCTGTTCGCCGACGACTTCCCCGGCAAGCGCGTCTTCTACTCCATCCTGCTGATGCCGATGATGGTGGTGCCCGCGGTCGCCGGCTACATGTTCTTCATGCTGTTCCAGTCCGGCGGGCCGGTGAACGACATCCTCTCCACGCTGTTCGGCACGCGCATCGCCATCGCCTGGCTGTCCGACCCGACGCTCGCGCTGGCCGCCGTGATGATCGCTGACATCTGGCAGTGGACGCCGCTGATGTTCCTGATCCTGCTCGCCGGTCTCGTCGGCGTGCCGCAGGACCAGATCAGGGCCGCGACGCTGCTCGGCGCCAATCCGTGGCAGCGCTTCGTCACCATCGTGCTCCCGAAGATGAAGACGATCATCATCATCGCGCTGGCGATCCGCGTCATCGAGAACTTCAAGATCTTCGACACGCTCTACATCATGACCGGCGGCGGCCCCGGCGTCGCGACGGAAACCATCTCCGTCTACATCTACAAGGTGACCACGCAGGACCTCATCTGGGGCTACGTCGCGGCAATCGCGCTGGCGATCCTCATCGTGCTCTCGATCGTGACCGTCTTCGCCATGAAGCGCATGGCCGCCGCGAAGGAGGTGCGGGCATGAGCGAGATCCACCTGCGCAACCTGGTGAAGACGTTCGGCAACTTCACCGCGCTCAAGTCGATGGACCTGAAGATCGGCGACGGCGAGTTCATGGCGCTGCTCGGCCCGTCCGGCTGCGGCAAGTCGACGACGATGAACATGATCGCCGGCATGGAGGACCCGACCGAGGGCAGCATCCTGTTCGGTGAACGCGACATGGCCGGCGTGCCGATGGGCAGGCGCGGCGTCGGCTTCGTATTCCAGAACTACGCGATCTTCACTCACATGACGGTCAGGCAGAACCTCGCCTATGGGCCGAAGATGCACGGTCGCGCAAAGAGCGAGATCGACAAACGCGTCGGCGCCATCGCCGAACTGCTGCAACTGACGCCGCTGCTCGACCGCCGCGCCGACCGGCTGTCGGTCAACATCCTGCAGCGCGTGGCGATCGGCCGCTCGGCGATCCTGGAGCCGGCGATCTTCCTGCTCGACGAGCCGCTTTCCAACGTCGACGCGGCTTTCCGCGCCGTCATGCGCACGGAACTCAAGCACCTGCAGCGGCAGTTCAAACAGACCATGGTCTACGTGACGCACGATCAGCTCGAGGCGATGACCATGGCCGACCGTATCGCGGTGATGGACCATGGCGTGCTGCAGCAGGTGGGCACGCCGATCGAGGTCTACAACAATCCGGCCAATGTCTTCGTGGCAAAGTTCATCGGCTCGCCTGGTATGAACCTCCTGCCCGGCCGCCCGGCAGAAAGCGACGGCGGCCTTGTCGTCGACCTCGGACCGCTCGGCGCCACCCCGCCGCTGCCTGACCGTCTGGCCGCCGCGCTGCGCGGACATCCAAGTGAAGTGCTGTTCGGCTTCCGCCCCGAGCAGGCGACGATTGCCACCGAAGGCCGCGGTATCGCAGCACCGGTCACCGTGGTCGAACGCATCGGCGCGCGCACGATCGTCCATCTCGGCGAAGGCGAAACGGCGATGAAGGTCGTCGCCGACAACGACCAGCATACTGGCATCGGCGCGTCGGCCACCGTGACCCCCAACATGGATGCCGTGCGCGTCTTCGACCGTGCCAGCGGCATCGCGATCGGAGGTCAGGCGCATGGCTGAGATCGCCTTCCGCAATGTGACGAAGCGCTATGGCGATACGGTCGCCGTAGCGGACGCAACTTTCACCGTGCGCGACAACGAGTTCTTCTGCTTCTTCGGCCCGCCGCTGTCCGGCAAGTCGACGATCCTGCGGCTGATCCTCGGCCTCGAGACGCCCGACGCCGGCGAGGTGCTGATCGACGGGCGTCCCGTGAACCGCGTCTCGCCCGCCGAACGCAACGTCGCGATGGTGTTCCAGAACCTCGCGCTGTTCCCGCATATGAATGCGCGCGAGAACATCCGCTTCCCGCTGGTCGAGCGCAGGACGTCCGAAGCCGAGATCGAGCGCAAGCTCGCCGATGTTGCAGCCAAGCTTCACATCGGCCACATCCTGCACAAGCCGCCGGCGCAGCTTTCCGGCGGCGAGCGGCAACGCGTGGCGATTGCCCGCGCGCTGGTGCGCGACCCGGCCGCCTATCTGATGGACGACCCGATCTCGGCGCTCGACGCGCGGCTGCGCGAGGAGACCCGCGTCGAGCTGAAACGCATCCAGCGCGATCTCGGCAAGACACTGATCTACGTGACGCATGATCAGGAAGAGGCCATGTCGGTCGCCGACCGCATGGCGATCCTCGAACAGGGCGCGATCCGGCAGATCGGCACGCCGCTGGAAATCTATGACCGCCCGGCGAGCACCTATGTCGCCCGTCTGCTCGGCTCGCCCATGATGAACATCCTGCCGGTCGCAAACGGCGCCGGCGAAGCCCGTATCGCCGACGGCGCCATCTCGGTCACCGGACTGCCCGGCGGAGACATCGCCGAGGTCGGGCTGCGGCCCGAGGACATTCGCGTATCGCCCTGGAGCGACGGCGGCGTGGGACAGCCCGCGAAGGTCTACGAGGTCGAGCCGCTGGGCGGCTACACAGTGGTGACGCTCGATGCCGGCCCGGCGCGCGTGCGCGCCATGGTGCGCGGCCAGCCGGACATAAGGCCGGACACGCTGATGGCGCTGAGCTGCGAGGCTTCGCGCGTGCATCGCTTCACGCGCGACGGCATGGCCATCAGCCCCGCCGGCGAGACAATCTAGAGGGAGGAAGACATGGCTGACGCCAACGGGTTCGAGCCCGACGTAAAAGTCCGCACGAACAGCCACAGGATAGGCTGCATCGGCGCCGGCATGATCATGGCCGAGTGCCATCTGGCGGCCTACAAGGAAGCTGGTTTCCCGGTCGCGGCCATCGCCTCGCGGACGAAGGCTAACGCGCAGAAGGTAGCCGACCGCTGGGGCATCCCTAGGGTACACGACACGTCGGAGCAGCTGATCGAGGACCCGGAGATCGAGATCATCGATCTCGCCTTCCCGCCCGACCAGCAGCCGGCGCTGATCCGCCATGCTCTGAAGCAGAAGCACGTGAAGGGCATCCTCGCGCAGAAGCCGCTCGCGCTGTCGCTGGAGGAAGCGAAGAAGCTGCGCGACGAGGCCAAGGCCGCTGGCAAGATCCTCTCGGTCAACCAGAACATGCGCTACGACCAGTCGATGCGCGTGCTGAAGCAGATCATGGACTCCGGCGCGCTCGGCGACATCGTGTTCGCGCAGATCGACATGCACGCCATTCCACACTGGCAGACCTTCCTCGAAGGCTACGACCGTCTGACGCTCTCCAACATGAGCGTGCACCATCTCGATGCGCTGCGCTTCCTGTTCGGCGATCCCGATGAAATCACCACGCTGACCCGCAAGGACCCGCGCACGACCTTCGATCACTCGGACGGCATCGTCGTCTCGACGCTGCGCTTCCCCTCGGGCGTCATGGCCGTCTCGCTGGAGGACGTGTGGTCCGGTCCGCGCCAGCAGGGCTACAAGGACGACCAGCACATAACCTGGCGCGTCGAAGGCACCGCCGGCACCGCCAAGGGCACGATCGGCTGGCCGACGGGCGGTGCCTCCACCCTCACTTACGCCTCTTCCAAGACGACCGGCGGCGAATGGGTGAGCCCGAGCTGGGAGACCATGTGGTTTCCGCACGCCTTCATCGGCGTGATGGAGCAGCTCCAGCATGCGGTGGGCACCGGGACCGAGCCGGCATTGCATGTGGCCGACAACGTCAAGACCATGGCGCTCATCGAGGCCGGCTACCGGTCGATCGACGAGGGCCGCACCGTCAAGCTATCCGAAATTTCCATCAACTGACCCTTTGGGAGGAGACTTAAGAAATGATGCAATCCGGCATTTTCACGGGGTATTTCCCGTACAGCCTCGAGGAAACCGCGAAGAAGATCCGCGCCCTCGACTTCAACACGGTCCAGCTCGACCTGCATTTCAAGGATGTCGACCTGAGCGCCGGCCAGATCACCAAGGAGAAGGCCAAGAAGGTGCGCGACACCTTCCGCGACCATCACCTGCCGATCTGCTGCATTTCCGGCTACACCAACATCATCCACCCCGATAAGGCCGAGCGCGAGAAGCGCGTCGGCTATCTCAAGGAGATCATCCGCAACGCGCGCCATTTCGGCACGCCCTACGTGATCTCCGAGACCGGCACCTACAACACCGAGTCCGACTGGGTTCACCACGAGAAGAACAAGACGGAAGAGGGTTTCGAGGAGTGCCGCAAGGTGATCGCGGATCTCGCCCAGACTGCCTATGACCACGGCGCGGTCTTCCTGCTCGAGACCTATGTGAACAACGTCGTCGGCTCGGTCGAGGAGACGGTGAAGATGTTCGCGCAGGTCGACCATCCCGGCCTCGGCCTGCTGATGGATCCGACCAACTATTTCGAGACGCACAACATCGACAAGATGGACCAGATCCTGAACCAGGTCTTCGACACGCTGACCCAGCACATCAGGATCGCCCATGCGAAGGACGTGAAGCGCTCGGGCGACGACAAGACAGAGAAGCACGCCGACATCGGCGACGACGACGCGCTGGAGAGCCATACCTTCCGCGGCGTCGGCGAGATCGAGCTGCCGGCCCCCGGCCTCGGTTCGCTCAACTACGACCTCTACCTGCAGCGCCTCTCCGAAAAGCATCCGAACATCCCGATCATCATCGAGCATCTTTCGGAA
>JAEYXI010000562.1 GCA_023428515.1 Pseudomonadota bacterium
GTCCTGGCCTTCGCGCATACCTATACGGTGCTCGTCGCGGGCTCGATGCTGATCGGTCTCGGCTCGGCGATCTTCCACCCGGAGTCGTCCCGCGTCGCCCGCCTGGCTTCCGGCGGCCGGTTCGGCTTGGCGCAGTCGATCTTCCAGCTTGGCGGCAATTTCGGCCAGTCGGTGGGTCCGCTGCTGGCAGCCTTCATCGTCGTGCCGTTCGGCCAGACCAGTATCTCCTGGTTCACGATCGCTTCGCTGGCCGGCATCGTCGTGCTGTCGAAGGTAGGCGGCTGGTACGCGTCGCATCTGCGCGACCGCAACGGGCGCAAGATGCCCGCGCCAATGTTCCCCACGCTGCCCAGGGGCAAGGTGGTGACCGCGCTCGTCGTGCTGATGATCCTCACCTTCTCGAAGAACATCTACATGGCGTCGCTGTCGAGCTACTACACCTTCTATGCCATCGATCATTTCGGCGTCTCGGTGCAGGGTTCGCAGCTGATGCTGTTCGCCTTCCTCGCCGCATCGGCTGCGGGCTTGGTGCTCGGCGGCCTGATCGGCGACCGGTTTGGGGCAAAGACCGTGATCTGGTTCTCCATCCTCGGTGTGCTGCCCTTCACGCTGGCGCTGCCCTACGCCAACCTGTTCTGGATCAACGTGCTCGCCATCCTGATCGGCCTCATCCTGTCGTCGGCCTTCTCGGCGATCGTGGTGTTCGCCCAGGAACTGGTTCCCGGCCGGGTCGGCCTGATTGCCGGCATATTCTTCGGGCTCGCCTTCGGCTTTGGCGGCATAGGTGCTGCGGCGCTCGGCGTGCTCGCCGACTACCGCGGCATCGACTACGTCTTCTGGATCTGCTCGTTCCTGCCGCTGCTCGGCCTGCTCACCATCTTCCTGCCGAACATGGGCGGCCTGAAAACCCGCTGACGTCAGAGACGCGCGGCATCGTGGCCGCGCGCCCGTCTCCGCGTCAGGTCCGATTGATCGACACGCCGCCGTCGGCGAAAAGCGCGGCGCCGGTCGTGGAGCTCGAAGCGTCGGGGGCAAGATAAAGCGCGGCGCGCGCGATCTCCTCGGGCTGCGCGACGCGTTTCAGCGCATGCAATCCCTCGACGAAGCTGCGCGCTTCCGGCGTCTTGAAGGTCGCGGAGGGCGTGTCCGTGCCACCCGGCAGCAGCGCATTCACGCGGACGCCTTTCGGCCCGTATTCGGCAGCCAGCACCTGGGTCAGCCCGATCAGCCCCGCCTTGCTTGCCGCATAGGATGTCATTCCGGGCATGCCGACGGTGTGGCCGACGAATGTCGAGGTGAAGATCAGCGAGCCGCCGCCGCGCTCGACCAGGGCGGGGATCTGGTATTTCGCACCCAGAAAGGCGCCGGTCAGGTTCGTTCCGAGGGTCGCGTTCCAGTCATCCAGCGACAGCTCCGAAACCGGCCCCATGCCGCCGACGATCGCCGCATTGTTGAACGCAATGTCGAGGCCGCCAAATGCGCCGGTGGCGAGCTCGACCAGTGCTTTCGCATAGGCCTCGTCGCCTACATCGCCGGCAAGCGCCCGTGCGCTGCCGCCTTCCTCGGCGATCTCAGCGGCCAGCGATTCGAGTTCCTCGCGGCGCCGCGCCGCCAGGACGACGCTGGCGCCCTGTTCCGCGAACAGTTTTGCCGTTGCCCGGCCGATGCCTGAGCTGGCGCCGGTGACGATGGCGACCTTGTTGGTAAGTGCGAACATCCTGTTTCCTTTCGGTTATGTCGCCGGTGACGGCGGTTCCTCGAGGACATGACAATTCGCGAGGGCTGCAACCACCCGATACGTGCGGACGGCGGAGTTCGATTGCGTGGGACTGGCGCAAAACGGCAAGCGCCGTCGCAGACAGCGCAAGGGTGACACCGGCTTTTCGCTAGTGCTACACCTCGCGTCCGCCGGGAGAACCGGCGTTTTGTCGCTTGGGCATTCGCGAGGCCATTCGAAGCAACATGCGGAAATATTCGGTATTTGCCATCGCCAGGGAGGCCATGCGCGGCCACAAGGGCTGGGAGGAGCAGTGGTCCTCGCCCGAGCCTCGCTCGGATTACGACGTGATCATCGTCGGCGCCGGCGGCCACGGCCTCGCCACCGCCTACTATCTCGCCAAGGAGCACGGCATCACCAATGTCGCGGTGCTCGAAAAGGGCTGGCTCGGCGGCGGCAACACCGGCCGCAACACCACCATCATCCGCTCCAACTACCTCTATGACGAGAGCGCGGGCATCTACGACCATGCGGTAAAGCTGTGGGACGGGCTGAGCCAGGACCTCAACTACAACGTCATGTACTCGGCGCGCGGCGTCATGATGCTGGCGCACAATGTGCACGACATCCAGGTGTTGAAGCGCCACATCCACGCCAACCGTCTGAACGGCGTCGACAACGAGTTCCTCACGCCGGAGCAGGCCAAGGAATTCTGCCCGCCGCTCAACATCTCCAGAAACGCGCGCTATCCGGTGATGGGCGCGGCCCTTCAGCGGCGCGGCGGCACGGCCCGCCACGATGCGGTTGCCTGGGGTTATGCGCGCGGCGCCTCGGCGCGCGGCGTGCACATCATCCAGAATTGCGAGGTGAAGGGCATCAAGCGCGCCGCCGGCGGCGCCGTCACCGGCGTCGAGACGACACGCGGCTTCATCGGCGCCAAGAAGATCGGCGTCGTCGCGGCCGGCCATTCTACCGTCCTCATGGACATGGCCGGCGTCAGGATGCCGCTCGAATCCTATCCGCTGCAGGCGCTGGTGTCGGAGCCGGTGAAGCCGGTCTTCCCGTGCGTGGTCATGTCGAACACGGTGCACGCCTATATCTCGCAGTCCGACAAGGGCGAACTGGTGATCGGCGCCGGCACCGACCAGTATGTTTCCTATTCGCAGACCGGCGGGCTCCACATCCTGAACCACACGCTCGACGCCATCTGCGAGATGTTCCCGATGTTCACGCGCATGAAGATGCTGCGCTCCTGGGGCGGCATCGTCGACGTCACGCCCGACCGCTCGCCGATCTTGGCGAAGACACCGGTGCCTGGCCTCTACGTCAATTGCGGCTGGGGCACGGGAGGCTTCAAGGCGACGCCGGGATCGGGCAACGTCTTCGCCTACACCATCGCCAACGACAATCCGCACCCGATCAACGCGCCGTTCACGCTGGAGCGGTTCAAGACCGGCCGGCTGATCGACGAGGCGGCAGCCGCCGCCGTAGCGCATTAGGAGGCGGAAAAGATGCTTCTCATCCGCTGCCCCTATTGCGAGGAAGAGCGCCCGGAGCTCGAGTTCCGCAATGCCGGCGAAGCGCATATCGCGCGCTCGGCGAACATGGCCTCTATCAGCGACGACGATTTCGAGAAATTCTTCTTCATCCGCTCGAATCCGAAGGGGATCATCTTCGAGCGCTGGCGGCATATCCATGGCTGCGCACGCTTCTTCAACGCCGCGCGCGACACGGTCACCGACAGATTCCTGGTCACCTACAAGGCCGGCGAGCCGAAGCCGGATCTCGAGAAGCTCGCGTCGACCGATCCTGCGGCCTACGCCAACCGACCGCCGGATCAGCTCAACGTGAAGAAGCCCAGGCGCGCGCCCGCCAAGAAGAAGGGAGAGGCGTGATGGCCGAAGCTTTCCGCATCTCCGGCGCCGGCCGGCTGACGCCCGCGAGAACCGCGCGCTTCACCTTCGACGGCAAGCCCTATAGCGGCCTCGAAGGCGACACGCTCGCCTCGGCGATGCTCGCCAACGGCGTGCATCTGCTGGGACGCTCGTTCAAGTACCACCGCCCGCGCGGCATCCTGTCGGCGGGAGCCGAGGAGCCGAACGCGCTTGTCGCGATCGAGCGCGACGCGGCGCGCAAGACGCCAAATGTCCGCGCCACCGTGCAGGAGCTCTATGACGGGCTGGCCGCCCATTCGCAGAACCGCTGGCCGTCGCTTTCCTTCGACGTCGGCGCGGTCAACGATTTGTTTTCGCCGTTCTTCTCGGCCGGCTTTTACTACAAGACCTTCATGTGGCCGAAGGCGGCCTGGAAGAACCTTTACGAGCCGAAGATCCGCGCCGCGGCCGGCCTGGGCGTCGCGCCCGACCAGCCCGACCCGGATCATTATTCGTCGCGCTTCGCCCATTGCGAGGTGCTGGTGCTTGGCGGCGGCGCATCCGGCATTGCCGCTGCGCTTGCTGCGGCCGAAACCGGCGTGCGCGTCATCGTCGCCGACGAGCAGGCGGAGTTCGGCGGTGCGCTGCGCTTCGAGAGCGGCGCGAAAATCGACGGCCAGGACGGTTTTGCCTGGGCGCAGGGCGCGGTCGCGAAGCTTGCGGCGATGGACAATGTCCGCTTGCTGCCCCGCACCACCGCCTTCGGATATTACGCGCAGAACTTCGTCGGCCTGACCGAGCGCGTCACGGACCATCTCGCCGCTCCTGGCCACGACATGCCGCGCGAACGCCTCTGGCAGGTACGCGCGAAAAAAGTCGTCATCGCCACCGGCGCGATCGAGCGGCAGATGGTGTTTGCCGACAATGACCGGCCGGGCGTGATGCTCGCCTCCGCGGGACGCGCCTTCCTCAACCACTACGGCGTCGCGGTTGGAAGGAATGTCGGCGTCTACACCGCCAATGACAGCGCCTATGCCGCCGCGATCGACCTCAAGAAGGCCGGCGTGAACATCGCGGCCATCGTCGACATCAGGGACAATCCTTCGGGACCGCTGATCGACGAGGCGCGCTCGCTTGGCATCGAGCTGAATTTCGGCCGCGGTGTTGTGAAGGCGCGCGGAAAACTGCGTGTCTCGTCCATCGTCGTGCAGCCGAAGAACGGCGGTGCAGAGCGCACCATTCCCGTCGATGCGCTGCTTATGTCTTCCGGCTGGACGCCGTCGGTGCATCTCTTCTCGCAATCGCGCGGCAAGGTCGCTTTCGACGACGCCACGCGGCGCTTCCTGCCGGGCACCTACGCGCAGGACTGCGTTTCGGTCGGCGCCTGCAACGGCACCGACAGCCTCGAAGCGTCGCTTGAAGAGGGTTTTGCGGCCGGCGAAAGCGCGGCCAAAGACGCGGGTGGCAAGGCCGCCAAGGGGAGCGCGAAACCGAGGGTCGACGCGGGTGAGGGCTGGACCGGCGGCATGCTCGGCGCGGGTCCGGGGGCAGGGCCGGACACCACGGTCAAGGCCTTCGTCGATTTCCAGAATGACGTCACCGCCAAGGACATCCGCCAGGCGGTGCATGAAGGCATGCGCTCGATCGAGCACGTGAAGCGCTTCACCACCAACGGCATGGCGACCGACCAGGGCAAGACGTCCAACATGCACGGTCTCGCCATCGCCGCCGAGACGCTCGGTAAGGAGATCCCCGAGGTCGGGCTCACAACCTTCCGCGCGCCCTATACGCCGGTCACCTTCGGCTCGATCGTCAACCATGCCCGTGGGGACCTCTTCGACCCGACCCGCCGCACCGCGACCCATGACTGGGCCGAGGCGCAGGGCGCCGTCTTCGAGGATGTCGGCCAGTGGAAGCGCGCCTGGTATTTCCCAAGGGCCGGCGAGGACATGCATGCCGCCGTCAACCGCGAATGCGTCACCGTGCGTAAGACCGCCGGCCTGTTCGACGCCTCCACTCTCGGCAAGATCGAGGTGGTCGGGCCGGACGCCGCGAAATTCATGGAGCTTCTCTACACCAACCCCTGGGTGAAGCTTGAGCCCGGCCGATGCCGCTATGGCATCATGCTGCGCGAGGACGGTTTTATCTATGACGACGGCGTGGTCGGCCGTCTTGCCGCGGATCGCTTCCACGTCACCACCACGACGGGCGGCGCGGCGCGCGTGATGAACATGATGGAGGATTACCTCCAGACCGAGTTCCCCGATCTCAACGTCTGGCTGACCTCGATCTCCGAGCAGTGGGCGGTCATAGCCGTGCAGGGGCCGAATTCGCGGGACATCATTGCGCCGCTGGTCGAAGGCATCGACATGTCGGACGAGGCGATGCCGCATATGTCGGTGCGCGAGGGCAGGATTTGCGGCGTGCCGACCAGGCTCTTCCGCATGTCCTTCACCGGCGACCGCGGCTTCGAAGTGAACGTGCCGGCCGACTACGGCCAGGCCGTCTGGGACGCGCTGTGGGCCGAGGGCCAGAAGCACGGCGCCTGCGCCTACGGCACGGAAGCCATGCATGTGCTGCGTGCGGAAAAAGGCTACATCATCGTCGGCCAGGACACCGACGGCACGGTGACGCCGAACGATGCAGGCCTCGACTGGGCCATCGGCAAGAAGAAGACCGACTTCGTCGGCATACGCGGCCTGACCCGGCCTGATCTCGTCGCCCCCGGCCGCAAGCAGCTTGTCGGCCTGAAGACGAAGGACCCGAAAACCGTGCTGGAAGAGGGCGCGCAGATCGTCGCCAACCCCAACCAGCCGATCCCGATGAAGATGATCGGCCACGTCACGTCGAGCTACTGGTCGGAGAATTGCGGCCGCTCCATCGCCATGGCGCTGGTCGTCGACGGACGTTCCCGCATGGGCGAGACGCTGTTCGTGCCGATGCCATCAGGCGTCATCGAGGTGGAGATCTGCCCGCCGGTGTTCTTCGACGAGAAGGGAGGCCGCCTCAATGGCTGAAGCAACGCGCAACTCAGCTCAGGCCGGCCGCGAATTCCAGGCGACGGGCGTCAAGCTCGCGACGCTGCCGCCGGCGCACCGCATCTCGCTGCGTGCGCGACCCGACGCCGTCGACGCGCTTTCGGGGGCAATCGGCCTGACCTTGCCACGAAAGCCGAAGACCTCGGCATCGAAGGGCAGCCGCGTTGCTCTCTGGCTCGGCCCGGACGAATGGCTGGTCATAGACGAAACGAACGACCCGCTGGAGGCCTGCGCCTCGGTCGGGGCATTGCATTCGGCGGTCGGCATCTCGCATCGCAACGTCGCGATCTCGGTCACCGGTCCCGGCGCCGAAAACACCATCAGCGCCGGCTGCCCGCAGGACCTGTCGCTCGCAGCCTTCCCTGTCGGCGCCTGCTCGCGCACCATCCTCGGCAAGTCCGAGATCGTGCTGCTGCGCACCGGTGAAGAGGCTTTCCGTGTCGAGTGCTGGCGGTCGTTCTCCGACTATGTCTTCACCTTCCTCACGGAAGCCGCCCGCGACGCTGCCGCCTGAACATCTTTCCCCGGGAAGGGCTGGCAGGACGTACGGCAT
>JAEYXI010000645.1 GCA_023428515.1 Pseudomonadota bacterium
GCCTTTGTCCGGGCACCGATCATGCGGCGCTCCTCCTCGGCCACCATCGCCATGATGCCGACGGTGAGCCGGTTCGCTGCGGGCATGTCGGTCGCGACGAACTCCACGCCGGCCTTTTGCAGGCCGAGCAGGAAGTGGGCATCGCGCGCGAGACGATCGAGCTTCGCAACCACCAGCGTCGCTTTCTTCGCCTTGCACAGCGCCAGCGCCCGCGCCAGTTCGGGGCGATCGTCGCGCTTCCCGCTCTCAACTTCCACGACCTCGGCCAGCAGCCTCCAGCGGCCCCCGTTGAGGAAGTCGGCGACGGCCTGACGCTGGGCCTCCAGGCCAAGCCCTGACCTGCCTTGCCGGCCGGTCGATACCCTCAGGTAGGCGACGAAGCGTCCATCAGCCATCGTTCCGGCCCCTTGTATCGCTAACATCATCCTTCGTTGATGATTACGATACACGCGCCGCAATGGGCCGCAAGTCCTTTATTTGCAATGACTCGCGCGTGACCCGTGCGTTTCTCCTGCGATGGCGGGCAGGCCGGGCCGGCACCCCTGTTCCGGCTCGGCCCTGCGATAGCCGGCGAGGTGCCCCACCCCCGGGGTCTTCGCCCACGGGAACGCGCGGGAGGGGTGGGGGGCAAAAATCGGGCGCGCCTTCGGGGCTCCTGCCTCGCCCACGCAACAGGCCCGAAAACGATCCGGCGTTCAGGATTTTTCTGGCTCGGATATCGTCCCGGAAATGTCCGCACCGCCTCCGCTCAGCGGTGGTTCAGTTCGCGGCACACCTCGATGACATGGTTCATGACCACCCGCACGCGGGCTGCGCGCCTAAGGTCGGGGTGAACCACGAGCCAGAGCTCCCGCGAGACCTCGCCCTCCATCACGCAAGTGAGGTCGTCCTGCCTTGCCAGCACATGGGGGAGTGCGGCGAGGCCGATGCCGGCGCGCACCGCCGAGAGGAGGCTGGAGAGATCGTTGCTCTGAAACACGACGGGGCGACCTTGCGCCACCGTTTCGAGCCAGATCTGCTGCGGTGAGCGAGCCAGTTCCTCGTCATAGCCCAGATAGACGCGGCGCGGCTCCGGCGTCGCCTCCACATAGGCCCGTGCGCCATAGAGCCCGTAGGCGAGGCTGCCCAGGCGTCGGGCGCCCAGCCCCTTCTCCTGCGGTCGAGACAGGCGAAGCGCAAGGTCCGCCTCGTTCCGAGACAGGCGCGCGGCGGCAGGTGTGCCGGAAACATCGACTTTGAGGTCGGGATGGCGAGCGAGCAGCGGCGCGAGGCGTGGCACCAGCCAGTGGCTCGCAAGCGTAGGCGGCGCGCTGATCCGGACCCGCCCGACGATCCCCGGTGCGGCGCCGGATGCGAAGCGCTGCACCCCGTGCACCGCCTGTTCTACGAGGCCTGCGCGATCCAGGAGCCGCTCACCGTCGTCGGTGAGCGCATATCCGCGTGGCAGCCGGTCGAAGAGCTTCAGGGCAAGCGCTTCTTCCAACGCGGCGATGCGCCGGGCGACGGTGGAATGGTCGGCATCAAGCTGCCGCGCGGCCTTGGACAGGCTCCCGGACCGCGCCAGCTCGACAAAGAAGCGAAGGTCGTCCCAGTTCAGCATCGGCACGTCTGCGCAAAAATCCCCAGAGAGTGCGCATTTATCAGGAATTTCTGCCCAGAACCATCGCGGCTAGGGTTCCAGCGACCTCACAGGGGATCCGCGATGACCACCACCTTCGCCATAGAGTTGACCGCGCCCGGCGGGATCGAGTGCTTGCGCGCCGCAAACCGCACCCTTCCCGCTCCAGGGCCCGGAGAAGTCCGCATCCGCCATACCGCGATCGGCGTGAACTTCGTCGACATTTACCAGCGCAGCGGCCTCTATCCGGTCGGCGAAATGCCAGCCGTGCTTGGGGTGGAGGGCGCAGGCGTGGTCGAGGAGATCGGCCCGGATGTGCATGAGGTGGCTGCAGGCGAGCGCGTGGCTTATGCCGGCTTGCCATTGGGGGGATATGCGCGGGCCCGCAACATTCCGGCGAGCCGGCTCGTTCGCATTCCAGATGGGATCGAAGACCGCATCGCCGCAGCGGCCATGCTGCGCGGCGTCACCGCCCACATGCTATTGCGGCGCGTGTTTCCGGTGGGATCTGGCACAACCATCCTTCTCCACGCGGCTGCTGGCGGGCTGGGGCTGCTGGTGACCGCATGGGCGAAGCGGCTTGGCGCGCGCGTGATCGGCACCGCCGGTTCGCACGCCAAGGCGGAACTGGCCCTCACCCAAGGCGCCGACCATGTGATCCTCTACAGAGAGCAAGATTTCGTCGCCGAGGTTCGCCGTCTGACCGATGGATACGGCGTGGACTTTGCGATTGATGGCATCGGGGGCGAGACGCTCGTTCGAACGCTGGATACCGTGCGCCCTTTCGGAATGGTGGCGAGCATCGGCCAGGCTTCCGGCTCGCTGCCGCAACTGCCTCTGACGGAGCTTGGCGCGCGCCGCTCTCTGGCCCTTAGCCGGCCGAGCGTGTTCGCATATGCAGCCGATCTCTCAGCCTACCGGCCGGCAGCGGAAGATCTGTTCGGCGAGATCACCGCCGGGCTGCCTGTGACCATTGGGACCGAATTGCCACTCGCTCGCGTCGCCGACGCCCACGTCATGCTCGAGCGGGGTGAAACCACGGGATCGCTGCTCTTGGTGCCGTAGGCTTCATCGGAACGAAGCACCAGCTTCGGCGAGCTTTGGACCGCAGTCGTGTCCTCCGCCTCCCGGGCCAGCGCGGCGGCGGCCGGCCCAGAGCGAGAGAGGGGGAAACTGGCGATCGAACGACGCGCCGTGCCTCTCCCACGCAACTGAGCCCCAAAAGCTCCCGAGTCGGAAATTTTTCAGGCTGGAGAAATGTCCGGAACATCGATGCTGCCTTGTTCCTTCTCAGAGGCGGTTCGAGCGAGCGCCACGGGCGGCGGTTGCTCGCGCCCTACGAAGGGGCCACTCTCGCGCCCGCGTACCGGCGGAATGGCTGCCACCCTGCGCGGGCGAGGAGCAAGCGTCATGCTGCGACTGGGCAGAAGATACGGCCACCTCGCGGGTTCGAACGGGTGCAGCTGCTGCGATCCGGCGCTGCGGCAAGCCACGCGGCGTCTCGATACATTCTCGCGCCGGCACTTCCTCGCCGGGGCCATAGCCAGCGTTGCTGGCT
>JAEYXI010000011.1 GCA_023428515.1 Pseudomonadota bacterium
CGTCGCTTCGGCTTCGCCGCACTCGTCGTCGTCGGCGACCAGAAGGGCCGCGTCGGTTTCGGCCACGGCAAGGCTCGTGAAGTGCCGGAAGCGATCCGCAAGGCGACTGAATCGGCCAAGCGCGACCTGATCTTCGTGCCGCTCCGTTCGGGCCGCACGCTGCATCACGACGTCGAAGGCCGTCACGGCGCCGGCAAGGTTCTTCTGCGTGCTGCCAAGCCCGGTACCGGCATCATCGCCGGCGGCCCGATGCGCGCCGTTTTCGAGACGCTCGGTATGCATGACGTGGTCGCCAAGTCGATGGGCTCGTCGAACCCGTACAACATGGTTCGCGCCACCTTCGACGCGCTGAAGAGCCAGATGCATCCGAAGGATGTGGCTGCCCAGCGCGGCATCAAGTACTCGACGCTCCAGGCGCGCCGCGGTAACGCGGTCACGGCTGAAGAGTAGTCGGCCGCCAGAGGATGATGACCATGGCTAAGAAAGCTACCAAGACGGTGACCGTCGAGCAGATCGGCAGCCCGATCCGCCGGCCGAAGGAGCAGCGCGCGACGCTGGTCGGCCTCGGCCTCAACAAGATGCACAAGCGCCGCACGCTGGAGGATACGCCTTCGGTTCGCGGCATGATCGCAGCCGTTTCCCACCTCGTTCGCGTCGTCGAAGAGTAAGGGCAGGGCGCGAGGAGAAAGACGATGAAACTCAACGACCTCAGGGACAACGAAGGCGCGACCCATTCGAAGAAGCGCCTGGGCCGCGGCATCGGTTCCGGCTCGGGCAAGACGGCCGGTCGCGGCGTGAAGGGCCAGAAGGCGCGTTCCGGCGTCGCCATCAACGGCTTCGAGGGCGGCCAGATGCCGCTCTATCGCCGGCTGCCGAAGCGCGGCTTCAAGAATCCAAACGCGAAGGACTTCAACACCGTGTCGCTCGCCCGCATCCAGCAGGCGGTTGACGCGAAGAAGCTCGACGCCAAGGCAACGGTCGACGCCGAGGCGCTGATTAAGGCCGGCGTGATTCGTCGCGCCAGAGACGGCGTGCGCCTGCTGTCGGACGGTGAGATCAAGGCCAAGCTCTCCTTCGACATCGCCGGCGCCTCCAAGGCGGCTATCGAGAAAGTCGAGAAGGCCGGGGGTTCGGTCAAGCTTCCCGCCAAGGCGGAAGCGGCCGAGTAACGGGCCCTTCAGACGGGCGGCGGCAAGGGGATTGCCGCCGCTTGCAACTTCGTCGTCCGGAGCCTATCTCGGAACTTCGGCGACACGCGAATGCCCGCAAAGGGCGCACCTCAGCGTGACCAAGCGGAGAACTGTGCATGGCTTCGGCTGCTGAACAACTCGCATCGAATCTGAATTTCGCAGCCTTCGCCAAGGCCGAGGACCTGAAGAAGCGCATCTGGTTTACCCTCGGCGCGCTCCTCGTCTATCGCCTCGGCACCTATATCCCGCTTCCCGGCATCAACCCGGACGCTTTCGCGCAGGCCTTCTCGCAGCAGTCTTCCGGCGTGCTCGGCATGTTCAACATGTTTGCCGGCGGCGCCGTCGAGCGCATGGCGATCTTCGCACTGGGCATCATGCCCTACATCTCCGCCTCCATCATAATGCAGCTCATGACGTCGGTCATTCCGTCGCTCGAAGCGCTGAAGAAGGAAGGCGAGCAGGGCCGCAAGGTCATCAACCAGTACACACGCTACGGCACCGTGCTGCTGGCCCTCGTCCAGGCCTACGGCATTTCGGTCGGGCTTGAGAGCGGCAACGGCATCGTCACCGATCCCGGGATATTCTTCCGCATCTCGGCGGTGATCACGCTGGTCGGCGGCACCATGTTCCTGATGTGGCTCGGCGAGCAGATCACCGCTCGCGGCATTGGCAACGGCATCTCGCTGATCATCTTCGCAGGCATCGTCGCGGGCCTGCCGGCGGCGATCTCGGGCACGCTGGAACTCGGTCGCACCGGCGCGCTGTCGACCGGCCTGATCCTGGCGATCATCGTCCTGGCGATCGTGGTGATCGCGGCGATCGTCTTCTTCGAGCGGGCCCAGCGGCGCCTGCTCATCCAGTATCCGAAGCGCCAAGTCGGCAACCGCATGTTCCAGGGCGATACGTCGCACCTGCCGCTGAAGCTCAACACCTCGGGCGTCATCCCGCCGATCTTTGCCTCGTCGCTGCTGCTCCTGCCGGCAACGGTCGCCGGCTTCTCGGCAACCACCGACATGCCTGGCTGGGCGTCGACGATACTCGCCGCGCTTGGCCACGGCCAGCCGCTGTACATGGCGCTCTACGCCGCGATGATCGTGTTCTTCGCCTTCTTTTACACGGCGATCGTGTTCAACCCGAAGGATACGGCGGACCAGCTGAAGAAGCATTCGGGCTTCATTCCCGGCTACCGCCCGGGCGAGCGCACGGCCGAATATATCGACTACGTGCTTACCCGCATCACGGTGGTTGGCGCGATCTACCTCGTTGTCGTCTGCCTGCTGCCGGAATTCCTGATATCGGCCACTGGCGTACCTTTCTACCTTGGTGGCACTTCGCTTCTGATCGTTGTCAGTGTAACGCTCGACACGGTCGCGCAGATTCAGGGTCACCTGATCGCGCATCAGTATGAAGGACTGATCAAGAAGTCGAAGCTGCGCGGGGGTAAGAGGGGCAAATGAGGTTGATACTGCTTGGGCCGCCAGGGGCGGGCAAGGGGACACAAGCGCAGAGACTGGTCGAAAAGCACGGGCTTCCCCAGCTCTCCACCGGAGACATGCTGCGAGCCGCGGTCGCGGCGCAGACGCCGGTTGGCCTGAAGGCCAAGGCGGTGATGGACGCCGGCGAGCTTGTCTCCGACGATATCGTCAACGCGATCGTCGCCGAACGCATCGACCAGAAGGATTGCGCGAGGGGATTCATCCTCGACGGCTATCCGCGCACGCTGGTTCAGGCCGACGCAGTCGGGAAGATGCTCAAGGAGCGCGGCCTGGCGCTCGACGTGGTCATCGAGCTCGTGGTCGACGACAAGGCGCTGGTCGGCCGCATTGCCAAGCGGGCGGAAGAAACCAAGGCCGCCGGCAAGCCGGTGCGCAAGGACGACGATCCGGCGGTGTTCCCGGAGCGGCTGCGCTAATATTACAAGAAGACGGCGCCACTGATCGGCTACTACTACGCCAAGGGCCTGCTCAAGCAGGTAGACGGCATGGCCGATATCGACAGCGTGACGAACGAGATCGAAACCGTCCTGGAAAGGGCGGAAGAGAAGGTCTGAACTAAAGGTTGACTGGATTGCGTCGCTGGACTATAGCGGCGCATCTCCAAATCAGGCGTGAGGCTGCCGGGTCCTCGGGACAAGGCGGCCTTGTTGAATTGGAAGATACCCGCAAGGGCCGGCCTCCACCGGACGCGGGTCAACAATAACCTGCCGGACAGTCGAACTGAACCCGGCCTACATGGAGATGAAGATGGCCCGTATAGCAGGCGTCAACATACCGACCAACAAGCGCGTCGTGATCGCGCTCCAGTACATTCACGGCATCGGCAAGAAGTTCGCCCAGGAGATCGTCGAGAAGGTCGGCATTCCGGCGGACCGCCGCGTCAACCAGCTGACCGACGCCGAAGTGCTCCAGATCCGCGAGACGATCGACCGCGACTACCAGGTCGAAGGCGATCTGCGCCGCGAGACCTCGATGAACATCAAGCGCCTGATGGACCTCGGCTGCTACCGCGGCCTGCGCCATCGCCGCAACCTGCCGGTCCGCGGCCAGCGCACGCACACCAACGCCCGCACCCGCAAGGGTCCGGCGAAGGCGATCGCCGGCAAGAAGAAGTAAGAATTCGGTAGGCGGCCGGCAAACCGATTGCCGTCGACCGTGGTGTAGCCGCTGGAATTACGGCGGCGTGGATATCGAACGAAAAGGATCTTTGAATGGCCAAGGAAGCCGGACGCGTCCGCCGTCGCGAACGCAAGAAC
>JAEYXI010000018.1 GCA_023428515.1 Pseudomonadota bacterium
GAGCAGCATTACAACCGCATCGACGGCGAGGAGGCCGACGAGCCGACCGCCTGGGTACCGGGAAGCAAGACGTTTTTCTTTACCGAAGTCGGCAGCCCCGCGACGGACAAAGGACCGAACCAGCCGAACGTCTTTTCCGACCCGAAATCCGCTGAGGCGGCGCTGCCCTATTTTTCCAGCGGCGGGCGCAGCGACCTCGCGCAGCAGCGGTTCCTGACGGCGCATCATCGCTATTGGGATCCTGAGGACGACGATTTCGACGAGGCCGCCAATCCGGTTTCGACCGTCGACGGCAGGCGCATGGTCGATCCCGAGCGGCTTTATGTCTGGGCGTGGGACGCGCGGCCCTATCCGGCGTTTCCGCTGCGTTCCGACCGCTGGTCCGATCACGGCAACTGGCACTACGGCCATTGGCTGAACGGGCGGCTCGGCAATCCCACCGTCGGCGGGTTGATCAACGCGATCCTGGCGGATCACGGACTGCCGTCCGCTGATGTCGACGGCGCGGATGGCGTCGTGCATGGCTATGTGATCGACGAGCCCGGCTCGGCGCGCGAGGCACTGGAACCGCTGACGGAACTGTTCGGCCTTGCGGTGCTGGAAACATCAGAGGGGCTGGTGTTCCGGGGTGAAGCGGCGTCCCAGGCGATCGAGATCGCCGAGATGGTGTCGGACGGGAGCGAACCTGTCGTCGAGACTGTGCGCACGCCGGATCATCAACTGCCTGAAGAGGCTGTACTGAGCTTTCGCGATCCGCTGGTCGACTATCAGGCGATCTCGGTAAGGCAGGCGCGAGAGGGTGTGCCGGGCAGCCGTCAGCACGCCATCGGCTTTCCGGGCGTCCTGGAAATGGGTCAGGGCAGGGCGCTGACCGGCGACTGGCTGCGTCGCGTCTGGAACGAGCGCGAAAGCGTAGCCTTCGCCGTAACGCAACCGAATGCCGAGATTCTGCCCGGGGCACTTGTGCGCCTGCCGGATCGTGACGGCGATTGGCTCGTCACCGAGATCGAGGACGGGCTGACGCGAAAAGTCGCGGCACGTCAGATCGTGCGGGCGGCGCCGGGCCTGTGGCAGTCGGCCAATCCGGGTGTGGTTTCCACCGTGCCGCTGGTCGTCGGGCAGCCGCTGGCGCTGTTCCTCGACCTGCCGATGGGCGCGGGGCCGGGCGCGGCGGAGGATCAGTTCCGCCTTGCCGCATGGCAGAAGCCGTGGAAGAGCCAGGCGGTCTTCGCTTCGCCTGAGGATACCGGCTTTGCGCAGCGCACGACGATCAGCCAGCCCGCCGATCTAGGTGCTCTCATCGAGGCACTGCCGCCCGGCGTGGTCGGGCGCTTGGATGGTTCCGCGACGATCACCGTGGAGCTTTACGGCGGCGAGCTGTCGAGCATCAGCCGCGCGCAGCTTCTCAACGGCGCGAATGCCGTCGCGATCCGTTCGGCCAATGGCACCTGGGAGATCGTGCAGTTCGAGACGGCGGAGGAGGTCGCGCCTGACGTCTGGCGGCTGGGCTCGCTGCTGCGCGGCCAACTCGGCACCGACGACGCGACGGCCGCCGGAGTGGAGGCCGGCGCGTATCTCGTCGTGCTCGACGAGGCCGTGCAGGCGGCCGGCCTGCTGGCGAGCGAAGCGGGGCTGGAGCTCAACTGGCGGGTCGGGCCGGCGGGCTCGGACCTTTCCGGCGCGAATTTCTCCGATCATTCCGAGACAGGCGGACTGCGCGCGCTGCTGCCGATGTCGCCGGTGCATCTACGCGCGAAAAAGGACGGCGGCGACGTGACGCTGTTTTGGATGCGGCGCGGGCGCATCGACGCCGACAGCTGGACGGCAAGCGACATTCCACTCGGCGAGGAGCGCGAGGAATATCAAATCCAAATCGCGCATGCCGGCGGCGCCGTCGTGCGGACCGCGACGGCGCTCGCGCCAAGCTTTCTCTACGACAGCGCGGCAATAGAAGCCGATTTCGGCGCACCGCCTGATGAGGTCGACGTCACGATCCGCCAGCTCAGCCTCGCGGCCGGCTGGGGTTTTCCGGCGACGCGCCGCCTTTCGCTCCTTTAGAACCTCCAACGATTGAGGGTAGAACAATGACCGATTCCAAGCCGTGGTATCTCTCGCGCACGATCTGGGCCTCGCTGATCACCATCGTGACGGCGGCCGGCGGGATTTTCGGGTTGCCTGTCGCCGGTCTCGACAATTCGGCGCTGACCGACACGCTGCTCCAGGCGATCACAGCGATCAGTGGGCTGGTGGCGATTTTTGGGCGGCTGGGGGCGAGCAGCCGGATCGGGTAAACAGGCCAAACGGCGTAGAATCAGCGAAAATTCCGCCTCTACGTTCATTCCCCGTTCAGCGGTGATGCGCTAGATAACATGGCATGAAGACGTTTCGCGCCATAACCCGCTTCGCCGCGCTCGGCCTAGTCACGGCCGGGCTGGTTGGCGTCGAGCCGGCTGCGGCGGCGGATTGCTACTCGATCGGGCAGCAGATCGCCGCGCAGAATGGCGGCCAGCTCGCCAATGTGCGTGAGGCAAGCCAGGGCGGCCAGCCGGTCTGCGTGGTCGTGGTGCTGGTGCCGGGCAAGGATGGCGGCCGGCCGCGGCGCCAGGAGTTCACGGTCCCCGCGAATTGAGGGAACCGTTTCTTTCCATGCGCGCCGTTTTCGTCCATTTCTGATCCCGTCCCGGACAACAGGATTCTTCCATGCGGATACTCGTCGTCGAGGATGACAAGGACCTCAACCGCCAGATCTCCGAGGCGCTGACGGATGCCGGCTATGTCGTCGACAAGGCTTTCGACGGCGAGGAGGGGCATTATCTCGGCGACACCGAGCCTTACGACGCGGTGGTGCTCGATATCGGCCTGCCGCAGATGGACGGCATCAGCGTGGTCGAGCGCTGGCGGCGCGACGGCAAGAAGATGCCGGTGCTGATCCTGACCGCGCGCGACCGCTGGAGCGACAAGGTGTCCGGCATCGACGCCGGCGCCGACGACTATGTGACCAAGCCGTTCCATATCGAGGAAGTGCTGGCGCGTGTCAGGGCGTTGATCCGCCGCGCAGCGGGGCATGCCTCGTCGGAGCTGACCTGTGGGCCGCTCAGGCTCGACACCAAGGCGTCGAAGGCCGACATCAACGGCACGCCGCTGAAGCTGACCTCGCATGAGTTCCGGCTGCTCGCCTATCTGATGCACCATATGGGCGAGGTGGTGTCGCGCACCGAGCTGGTCGAGCATCTCTACGACCAGGACTTCGACCGCGATTCCAACACGATCGAGGTGTTCGTCGGGCGGCTCAGGAAGAAGATGGGCGTCGACATGATCGAGACGGTACGCGGCATGGGTTATCGCATGCGCGAGCCCGCGGCGTAGCCGGACGACATGGCGGCGCGCTCGTTCGGCTCGACATTCGGCCCGCGCTCGCTCGCCTTCCGCGTCATCGCCTTCTCGACGGGCTGGGCGATCCTGGCGCTTATCGTCATTTCGACGGTTATTTCGACGCTCTACCGGCAGGCCAGCGAACGCGGCTTCGACAGCCTGCTTTCGGCGCATCTGTTCAACCTGATCGGCTCGGTCGGCGTGAACGGGCAGGGCCAGCTCACAGGCAGCCCGAACCTCGGCGATCTCAGGTTCTCCGAGCCGAATTCCGGCTGGTATTATTCGGTCGAACCGGTCTCCGAGGGGCTGACCGGGGAAATCCGCTCGACCTCGATGACCGAGGCGATCCCGTCGCCACCCGTCTCGGAGGTGCCGTTCAATCCGCAATTCCAGCGCAGCTATCTTGCCGACGGCCTCGCCGGCGAGGAGCTGATCGTCGTCGAGAGCGAGTTCGTGCTCGATGCGGCGAACCGGATCGCGCGCTTCCGCGTCATGGGCAACCGCAGCGAGCTGGAGGACGAGATCGGCACTTTCGACCGGCGTCTGTTCACCTACCTGTCGCTGTTCGGCATCGGCATGATCGCGATCAATGCCATGGCGATCCTGCTCGGGCTGAGGCCGCTCAGCCGGGTGAGGAACGCGCTGGCGATGGTACGCGAGGGCCAGGCGCAGAGGCTGGACGGGCGTTTCCCGGCCGAGATCGAGCCGCTCGCCAACGAAACCAATGCGCTGATCGAGAACAACCGCCGCATCGTCGAGCG
>JAEYXI010000055.1 GCA_023428515.1 Pseudomonadota bacterium
GACTGAGGGTTCAGCAACGCCGGTCGCTTCCCGACGGGTATTCAAAAAAAGAGCCCGGCCGAAGCCGGGCTCAAGCGCGGGAGAGAGACTCCCGACGGGATCAGCTGTAGGCGCGTTCGCCGTGCGAGGTGATGTCCAGCCCCTCGCGCTCCTCGGCCTCGTTCATGCGCAGGCCGATGATCGCGTCCACGACCTTATAGAGTATTGCCGAGACGACGACGCCCCAGATGATTGTGATGGCGACCGCCAGGATCTGGGTCCAGAGCTGGCTGCCCATGGTCACGCCTTCCGCATAGCCAACGCCGCCGAAGGTGGTGGAGGCGAGCACGCCCGTGAGGATGGCGCCCACGATGCCGCCAACGCCATGGATGCCGAAGACGTCGAGCGCGTCGTCGTAGCCGAACTTGATCTTAACGGTGGCGACGAAGAAGTAGCAGACGACGCCGGCGATGAGGCCGAGCACGATCGCGCCTACCGGACCGACGAAGCCGGCAGCGGGAGTGACCGCAACCAGGCCGGCAATCATGCCGGAAGCGCCGCCCAGCATGGAGGCCTTGCCCCGTGCGAACTTCTCGATCAGCACCCAGCCGAGGATCGCGCCGGCGGTCGCGGTGAAGGTGTTGATCGTGGCAAGTGCCGCCGTCGCGTTGGCCGCCAATGCGGAGCCGGCGTTGAAGCCGAACCAGCCGACGAAGAGGATCGATGCGCCGATCATCGTCAGCGGCAGCGAGTGGGGAGCCATGTTGTCCCTGCCGTAGCCCGAACGCTTGCCGATGATGATCGCACCGACCAGGGCGGCAATGCCGGAGTTGATGTGAACGACCGTGCCGCCCGCGAAGTCCATCGTGCCCCAGCCGAAGAACAGGCCGTTGGCGTCCCAGGCCATGTGGGCGATCGGGAAGTAGACGAAGGTGACCCAGAGGATGGAGAACAGCACGACCGCGCCGAACTTCACCCGCTCTGCGAAGGCGCCGATGATCAGTGCCGGGGTGATGCAGGCGAAGGTCATCTGGAAGACGATGAAGACATATTCCGGGATGCTGCCTGACTCGGAGGCCGGCGTTACGCCTGCCAGGAAGAGCTTGCCGAAGCCGCCCCAGTACGGGCTCTCGCTGCCACCGAAGGCGAAGGAATATCCCCAGAGCACCCAGACAATGCAGATCACCGCGAAGATGATCGTGCACTGCATGAGAACAGAAAGGATATTCTTGGCGCGCACCAGGCCGCCGTAGAACAGTGCGAGGCCGGGCAGCAGCATGAACAGGACGAGGACGGACGAGACAAGCATCCAGGCCGTATCGCCGGAGTTGAGGGCTGAGACGGCAGCGGCGGTAGCTTCAGCCGGCGCTTCGGCGGCCTCGGGAGCGGTTTCCTGAGCGAAAGCCGCGACGGCGCCCATTGCCGCGAAGGCGGAAGCTCCGACAAGTGCGCTGCGGGCCGCAGTCATTAAACGTGATGGAATGTTCATTGAAATCTCCATGAAACTAGAATTCGGCCGCTTAGAGCGCGTCGGTGTCGGTTTCGCCGGTACGAATGCGCACCGCGTGATCGAGCGTGAAGACGAAGACCTTCCCGTCGCCGATCTGGCCTGTTTTGGCGGCGCCGACGATTGCTTCGACTGCCTTGTCGACGGTGTCCGGAGCGACGGCCACCTCGATCTTGATCTTCGGCAGGAAGCTCACGGCATATTCCGCGCCACGGTAGATTTCCGTGTGCCCCTTCTGACGCCCGTAGCCTTTGACTTCGGTGACGGTCAGGCCCTGTATCCCGACGGCGGTGAGCGCTTCGCGCACCTCGTCGAGCTTGAACGGCTTGATGATTGCCATCACGATTTTCATAAGGTTTCACCCTTTGCTGATTGCGGGTCCCCCGCGTTACACGTGACTTTCCGGAGACCCCTGGGAATCCGGGCAGTGCGAAACGCAAATCAAGCTCCGTGCCAGTTGCCGGACCAGCGCGTTAACCCGTTGTAAATGAATGGAACTTGCCGTCACCGGCGATTGAGCCGGCGCAAGGACAGTAAATCGAATGCCTAAGTAATAGGCAAAATTTCGAGATTGCCTATTATGCGGGCTTGTGGCGAAGGCGGATCAGGCCTTCCTGTGCCACGGAAGCGATAAGAGTGCCGTCCTGCGCATAGATCGTGCCGCGCGTGAAGCCGCGACCGCCGCGGGTCGAGGGGCTGTCCTGGCTGTAGAGCAGCCAGCCGTCGAGCGGGTGGGAACGGTGGAACCACATGGCGTGGTCTATGCTCGCCGCCTGGACGTCCGGGTCGAAGACCGCCCGGCCATGCGCGAAGGTGGAGGTGTCGAGCAGCGTCATGTCCGAGAGGTAGGCAAGCACAGCCGCCTGGACGGCGCGATCATCAGGCACCGGGCCGGTGGTGCGTATCCAGATGTTCTGGTGCGGCTCGAGCTTCTCGCGGCTGGTGTAGTGCTTCAGCATGACCGGCTTCATCTCGACCGGCCGGTCGCGCTCCCAGTAGCGCCTTATGCCGTAAGGCACGGCATCGCCGAATTCCTGGATCAGCTGGCGCTGGTCGCGCAGCGTTTCGGGACCGGGCACGTCGAGCGACATCGGCACCTGGTGCTCCAGCCCGCCCTCGTCGAGCTGGAACGAGGCTTCGAGCGAGAAGATCGCATGGCCGTGCTGTATTGCGACGACGCGGCGTGTGGTGAAGCTGCTGCCGTCGCGGATGCGGTCGACTTCGTAGATGATCGGCACCTTGGTGTCGCCGGGCAGCATGAAATAGCCGTGCAGCGAATGGACGAAGCGGTTGGGCTCGACCGTGCGCTGGGCCGCCACGAGCGCCTGGGCGATGGTCTGGCCGCCGAAGACTCGCTGCCAGTCGACCTTGGGGCTGCGACCGCGAAACAGATTGTGCTCCAGCCGCTCGAGGTCGAGAATGGCCAGAAGTTCCTGCATCGCAGCCGACATGATTTCGCGCCTTTTGTGGAACAGGGTCTGGTGCGGGCGGTTTTCGACAGAGCGGCAGCGCAAGTCAAGCGGAGGAAGAATATGGCGAAGGCAGAGAGCCACGAGGACAGGCCGCTCGACGTGCTGGTCGCCGGGGCAGGCTATGTCGGTCTGGCAACCGCCGTTTCGCTGAAGCAGGTGCGACCGAGCCTTGCGGTCGCGGTGGTCGACGCAGCGCCTGCGGGCGTCTGGCAGAAGGATACCCGGGCGTCGGCGATCGCGGCGGCGGCAAGCCGCATGCTCGACCGGCTGGGCTGCTGGGAGGAGATCGCTCCGCATGCACAGGCGATGACGGAGATGATCGTCACCGATTCGCGCACGCCGGACCCGGTGCGGCCGGTGTTCCTGACCTTCGACGGCGAGGTGGCGCCGGGCGAGCCCTTCGCGCACATGGTCGCCAACAAGGGGCTGAACGGCGCGTTGCGCCGGCGCGCCGGCGAACTCGGCATCGACATCATCGAGGGGGTCGCGGTTTCCTCGTTCGAGGCGGGGCCTGCGCACACAAAGGTGCAT
>JAEYXI010000181.1 GCA_023428515.1 Pseudomonadota bacterium
CCCCAGCGGCGCGCGCGAGGGCAGGATCTTCAGGGCGACGATGGCGGCAGCCACGAGAAGCAGCGTCTGGAGCGCCAGAAGCAGAAACACCATCCGTCCGGTCGCCATGCCGGTCCGCCGGACGCCCCAGCCGAGGCCGGCGACGACAAGGATGAAGACCGGCACAGCCAGAACCTGGGCCGCGTGGAGGGCGCGCCCATCGAACACGTTCGCCGCGATCACCACGAGGTTGCCGGTGATATGGGCGGAGAACAGGCCACCCAGCAGCAGCCAGCTCGTGACATCCACCAGCCCCGCCAGGAACCCGAGTGCGGCGGGAAACAGGTTTTGCTCGCGCGTCATCGTCGCGGCGGCGGCGGCGGCGGCGGGCATGCTCATGCCGCGCTCCCCGCCGAGCGCGTCAGGCTGTGTTGGCGGACCGCATCGTAGGCGTGCTTCGGAACCACGATGGCGACGGTCATCGCCGCGACGATCATCATGGCCGTCAACCCGTCGCTCACCGTGCCTTCCAGAAGGGGCAGCATCTCGCTTGGGTTCGCATGCTGGAGCGCCAGCAGGCCGGCGAACATCCGGAACACGAAGACGCCGGGCATGAGCGAGACGATGGAGGCGAAACCGATGCCGGCGAAGGGAATGTGATAGCGCCGGGCGACCGGCGTGAGGATGATGCCGGCCACCAGACCGGCGACGCCCGCTCCCACGACCGGCCCGACATCCAGCATGCCCATCACCAGCCAACGCGCGCTGTCGGCGACGACGGCCGTCATGATCGGCCAGCCGATCAGCCGCAGAGGCATGGAGAAGAAGACGCTGTAGCAGGCGGCGGCGATCCCCGCGGCGAGAACGATGCTCCCCAGCGCCACCTCCCGGCCCGGAGGGGCGGGCGGCAGATCGATACCGCAGGCCACGAGCCCGATCAGAAGGCCGGCGCTGATGGCGGCGAGCATCGTCCCGGCGAACAGCAGCCGCGAGGCGCCCATGGGCATGCGGTTGCCCAACAGGTCCAGTGTCCCGTTGAGGAGGAACGGGCCGGGCACGAGGACCATGCAGGGGCAGACCGCGATGAGGCGGAGTTCCGAACTCAGGTTCAACCTTGTGGCGGCGGCGCCGACGATGCCGGCGAGCAGAGCCGCCGAGAAGGCCTGGGAAAAGCCGTTGCCGCCCATGCGGCCGATGAAGCGGCGCAGATACCCTCCGGCCCCGGCGCTCAGAAAGATCAGGACGACGGACAGGAGATGCGCGACCCCGAAGGTGACCGAGAGCGCGGCCGCGCCGGCCGCGCAGGCGGCCGCGAACAGATGGTCGGAATAAGGCCGAAGCGCCTCCGCCGCCGACAGTTCGCCCTTCGCCTGCGCCGGATCGGACCGACCCTCGACCACCGCTTCCGCCGCCTCGACGGTTGCGACCACCCGGTTGATGCTCACGCCATCCGGCGTCGCCGGAACAATCCGGATGAGGTCGGGATCCACCCCGTTCCCGTCGCGCAGAAACAGCAGCCCCCAGAACGGCACGACGCTCGTCTGAAGCCCCAGGCGGTCCGACAGGCGCTTGACGACGCGGATCGTTTCCTCGGTCTCCTGGCCGTTCGCATGTAAGGCGACCGCCACATCGGTGACGAAAGTGACCGCCTTCGCATCCTTCGAATTCACCATGTTGGCCCCAATCGCCGACCGAGAGCGAACCCCGGCGCGCAACCAAAACTGAACGCACTCCTCGGTGCGCAATTTTTGGGTGAGAGCGAGCGATTCACAATACACTCTTATCTTAAGGCTCAGAAAAATAGCCAAGAATTTTTTACTTTACCCACTATATCCCGTGCAACGAATGCGCAACATTGTCGAGCGCGCGGGTTGCATCCTGCCTGCGGCAAAGCTTAGCTCACTAACCTTCCTAAAGTCTCGAAAGGCGTCGAAATGAGTAATACGGAAACTCCAGCCGACACCACACAGATTCCGACATACACGGATGTCCCGATCGGCCTGACGGCTACGGGTGAGCGTCAGGAATTCGATTCCATGGGGACCGTCATGGTGCCGGCGAACCGCTATTGGGGTGCGCAGACACAGCGTTCGCTGCAGCACTTCTCCATCGGCAACGATAAAATGCCGAAGGAAGTCTATCACGCCTATGGTTACGTCAAGAAAGCCGCCGCCATTGTCAATTCCAAAGCTGGCCGGCTGGCGGACTGGCGCGCCAAGGTCATCATCCAGGCTGCCGAGGAGACCATTGCCGGCAAGCTGGACGAGAATTATCCCCTCTATGTCTGGCAGACCGGGTCGGGCACCCAGTCCAACATGAACATCAACGAGGTGCTGTCGAACCGGTCCATCCAGCTCCTGGGCGGAACCCTCGGCACGCAGACCCCCGTGCACCCCAATGACCATGTGAATATGGGGCAGTCGTCCAACGACACGTTCCCGACCGCGATGCACATCGCGACGGTGCTGGAGCTGGACAATGTCCTGCTGCCGCAGGCCGAAGCCTTCGCGGCGGCCATCGAGGCCAAGGCCAGCCAGTGGATGAACGTGGTCAAGACCGGCCGCACCCATCTTCAGGACGCCGTGCCGCTCACGGTCGGCCAGGAATGGTCGGGCTATGCGGTGCAGGTGCGCGACGCGATCGCCAACGTGGTGGCCTCCAAGGCCGGCCTTTACAAGCTGGCGGCGGGCGGCACCGCGGTGGGCACCGGCCTGAATGCCCCCAAGGGGTTCGCGCACGATATCGCCCAGACCATCGCCGAGCTCACCGGCAAGCCCTTCATCACCGCGCCGAACAAGTTCGCCGCGCAGGGCTCGCTCGACGCCATGGTCGCCACTTCGGCAGCCCTGCGTGGGCTTGCGGCGGCGCTCATGAAGATCGCCAACGACATGCGCTGGCTGGCCTCGGGTCCCCGCTGCGGCCTCGGTGAGCTGCTGCTGCCGCAGAACGAGCCGGGCTCCTCGATCATGCCCGGCAAGGTCAACCCGACCCAGTGCGAAGCCATGGTGATGGTTTGCATCCAGGTGATCGGCGAGGACAATGCGGTCGCCTTCGCCGGCAGCCAGGGCAACTTCGAGCTGAACGCGATGCGGCCCATCATCATCAACAACGTGCTGCATATGGCTCGTATTCTCGGCGATATGTGCGAGAAGATGCGCACCTATTCCGTCGAGGGCACCGAGCTGAACCGGGCCCGCATCGATGCGAGCGTCGATCAGTCCCTGATGCTCGTCACCGCCCTGTCTCCGGTGATCGGATACGACAATGCGGCGCACATCGCCGAAGCGGCAAATGCCGACGGTTCCACGCTGAAGGAGGCCGCGCTCAAGTCCGGCAAGGTCGACGAAGCGACGTTCGACCGCGTGGTGGATCCGCAGAAGCTGGTCGGAAGCGGCGTCGCGGGCGCCTGAGCCGAACGTTTCATCTCCCCGGCCGATCATCCACCCGATGATCGGCCGGGTCATGAGCTTGAGCTGCTCTTCAAACAAGTCTGCCAATTATATTCGGGCGAACCGGGATATTTCGAGGATTGGGCCTCGGTCCGCGACGTCCGGAAGAATACCGGCAGCGACGGCAAGATCGCCAGTGTAGACCTTGTGTTCACGGACGGCCGCACCGGCAACACTTCCACGCAGCTCAACGTCTTGATCGATGACTTCTGGAGCATGGCCGCGACGCGCCTCGCGCCTGAGAAGGTCACGCAATACGGCTGCGGCTATCGCCTCCGCCCCCTCCCCGCTCCGGCCGGAAGCGCTGAGGCGCGACACGGCCGGACCGGCGCGTGAATTGCAACGCCCGCATGCGGACTTTTTCAGAATGCGGACTTTTTGAGATCGGTGCCTCTTTTTGACCTGCATCATCTCCAAGAATGCCTGCATCATCTTTAAGAATGCTTGAATCGGCGCCGTGCGCGCTTTGGACGAGCGGCCGGTGCGCGCCCCCCTCAGAGCGCCTTGAGGAAGGCGACCAGGGCCGCCTTTTACTCCGCCGTCAGGCCGAGGGGACGGATGTGGGGCGAGAGGCGGGCCGCGTCGCGGTAAAGGGGACGGGCCGCCTCCTCCGCGTTCCGCGCCCAGACCTCGCCACCCCCGCGATCATAGAAATTCACCACGCCGGCAAGGCTCGGAAACAGTCCATTGTGGAAATAGGGCTGACTGGCATCGACATGGCGCAGAACAGGGGTCCTGAACCGACCGACATCGTCGGGACTGTCAGTCGCCTCGAACCGCCCCAGATCCTGCGCCGGCTCGCCGAAGAAGGAGAGCCGCAAATTGTGGAGCAGGCCATCGGAAAGCGTTGGTCCGAAGTGACAATTCACGCATCTCGCCTTGGTGCGGAAGAGGTGCAGGCCGGCGAGTTCTGTGTCGCTCAGGGCAGTATGATCTCCGCTGATGAAGCGGTCGAACCGGGTCGGGGCGTCGATGGTATTCAAGTAGAACACGAAGGCTTCCGCGAGTGTCCGCGCGGTCAGCCCCTCCGCACCAAACACGGCCCGGAAATCCCCCTCCAGCTCGGTCC
>JAEYXI010000186.1 GCA_023428515.1 Pseudomonadota bacterium
ATCTATGGCTGGCGCGGCGCGGAGGTCGACAACATCCTGCGCTTCGACAAGGATTTCCCTGGCGCCACCATCATCCGCCTGGAGCGCAACTACCGCTCGACGGCGCATATCCTCGGCGCCGCCTCCCACCTCATCGCCCACAATGAGGGCCGCTTCGGCAAGACGCTGTTCACCGACCGCAACGACCCCGAGGACGGCAAGGTCGTGGTCCATGCCGCCTGGGATAGCGACGAGGAGGCGCGCGCCGTCGGCGAGGAGATCGAGCAGTCGCAGCGGCGCGGTGAGAACCTCAACGACATGGCGATCCTGGTGCGCGCGTCGTTCCAGACGCGCTCCTTCGAGGATCGCTTCATCGAGATCGGTCTCAACTACCGCGTCATCGGCGGCCCCCGCTTCTACGAACGGCAGGAAATCCGCGACGCCATGGCATATTTCCGCGTCGTCGCGCAGGGCGCCGACGACCTTGCCTTCGAGCGCATCGTCAACGTGCCGAAGCGCGGCCTCGGCGAAGCGACTATCCGCCAGATCCACGACACCGCACGCGCCCTCGGCGTGCCGATGCTCGCCGCCGCCGCACAGCTTGCCGAAAGCGACGAGCTGAAGCCCAAGCCCCGCGCCGCCTTGCGCGAAGTCGCCGCCAACTTCGAGCGTTGGCAGAAGGCGCTTGAGAGCACCCCGCACACCGAACTCGCCGAAACGATTCTCGAGGAGTCCGGCTACACCGACATGTGGAAGAACGACCGCTCGGCCGAGGCGCCGGGGCGGCTGGAGAACCTCAAGGAACTCATCCGCTCGATGGAGGAATACGAGTCGATGCGCTCCTTCCTGGAGCACGTCGCGCTGGTCATGGACGCCGAGCAGAACGCCGAGCTCGACGCCGTCAACATCATGACGCTGCATTCGGCCAAGGGGCTGGAGTTCGAGACCGTTTTCCTGCCCGGCTGGGAGGAAGGCCTGTTCCCGCACCAGCGCGCGCTGGACGAAGGCGGCCGCTCCGGCCTGGAGGAGGAGCGCCGCCTCGCCTATGTCGGCCTCACCCGCGCCAAGAAGCACCTGCACATCTGGTTCGTCTCCAACCGCCGCATCCACGGCCTCTGGCAATCGACCATCCCCTCGCGCTTCCTCGACGAGCTGCCGGAGGCGCATGTCGAGGTGTCCGATGCCGGCAATTCCTACGGCGGCTACGGCAATCCCTATGGCGGCGGGGGCAATTTCGCTTCGGGCCGCGGTGGTGCCAGAGGGGGGGACCGCCGCAACCCCTACGGCGCCTCGCGCTTCGACAATGTCGGCGAAGGCGGCGGAGCCTTCTCCAACACCTACGCCACGCCAGGCTGGGCGCGCGCTCAGGCAAACCGCACCGAGGCGACCGACCGCAACTGGGGCACGCGCTCCGGCCATCAGGTCGAGCGCATCGGCTACGGCGAGACGGACTCCGGCTACGGCGCCGGCCGCACCTCGGTGAAGTCGCGCACCATCGAAGGCGAACTGGTCGCCAAATCCGTCTCGGACACGCCCTCCCCCTTCAAGGTCGGCGACCGGGTGTTCCACCAGAAATTCGGCAACGGCAACGTCTCGGCGATCGAAGGCAACAAGCTCACCATCGACTTCGACAAGGCCGGCCAGAAGAAGGTGCTCGACGGTTTCGTCAAGGCGGTGTGAGCCATCCGTCCACTGGCGTCTGGTCTTCCGTTTCGCGGACGTCGTGAACAGATAATTCGAGGCTCGCGCTGAGGCTCGGGCTTCTGATCTCCCGCAGCAATTTCCGTTTGACCGCGTCGGCATAATCCGAGATCGCCCATACCGGCTCCACGAACGCGCCGGCGCCGCCGATCACGTTTTCCTCGAAATAGGCGAGCATGTCGGCCGGCGTCATGGTGTCCTCGACGCCGTCGACCACGCCGTCGAGAAGGCTCTTGTAGACGACGGCCATGGCGTTGATGGTCACGCCGCTATCCAGCAGCTTTTCCCGGACGCTTCGCAAATCGAGCGCGCGGTCGTCGGGTCCGTCTCCGGAGAGGTTGACGATCCGCCGGCCCGCCGCGATCCCGCCGGCATCGAACAGGTCCAGGGCATGGCCAAGCGCGCCGGCGATCGAGGTGCCGCGCCGAAGCTTGCCCGGCCGCGACCGCTCGATCTGCTCGGCGAACCGCCAGGCGCTTTCGACGCCGTCGATCACCATCCACGGCACGACGGTCCTCTGGTTGCGCGCCCCGCCCCATTCGAAATACGAAACTGCAATGCGTCCGGTCGGCCCACCCGTGATCGCATGAATGACATCGGGGTCGCGAAAGGCCGCGGCGAAGCCCGCCGCCTGCAGCAGCTTCTCCTCCCTGTCCATGGAAATGGAGACATCGGCCGCGATGGCGAGTTGCACGTCAACGAAGCGATCGCCGTCACCCGCGGTGCTCGGCGACGTCCAGACGGCCAGTGCGATCAGGTAAAACGCGGACCTTGCGAAGCGGGATGCGATCCCCCGGAAAAATGCAGCAGGCACCGTCTCTCCCATGGCCACGACGAACGGGCGGCCAAGGCCGCGACAGCGCCGATCCTAGGAGAGTGTCGTTTTGCCGTGCGTCCAATCGCCATGCATTGCGTCTCACGGCGACGGCGCTCAGGGTTCGAGGTGGCGGCTTTCCCTGAAAGCGGTCGGGCTCGTGCCGAAACGCCGGCGGAAAGATCGCGCGAAGGCCGCGCCGCCGCCGAAACCGCACAGCTTTGCCACCTGCTCGATACGCTGCGGCATGTCGGCGGACAGCATGGCTATCGCCTGCTCGAGACGCACGGTCTCGATCATGCCTCCGATCGTCTCGCCCTGCCGTTCGAATACGCGGAACAGCTGGGCGCGCGAGCATCCGACCGCCGCTGCGATTTCGGCCGCCGTCAGGCCATTCCTGCCGGCATTCACCCGGATGTAGCGGCGCGCTGCGGCAAAAAGCGCATCGGCGTGCCGTTCAGGATCGAGCGGACCGCCATCTGCCACCGCCTCGGCGAGGGAGCCGAGAGCCAGGTCGACCGCGACCTTCATGGCAACCGCGGCGGCGGCCGGATCGAGCGTATCGCCGAAGGAGGCCATGGTTTGCAGATGCGCCTCCAGCATGCGCGCCAGCGCGTGCCGGGGCAGCACGCAGAAGCCCTTGTCCAGCAAGGGAAGCTCGCTGTCGAACCGCTCCTGCAGCTTCGCCCGCGGTATGGCCAGGTAGAAATGCGAATGGCCTGCGGTCGCGGCCGTCAGCGGCCTGGCGCCGTCGACGACGGAGAAGCCGGATGCCGGCGTCACCGTGTGCTCGTCGCCCGCATATCGCACGCCCACCTTCCCCGACAGCGCCATGCTCAGCATGATGAAGTCGCCGCTTGGCTTGGAGAAACGGCTGATCGTGTCGTCGCTCGATCCGAAACCGAATTCGACGCCGTCCGGCGCCAGGTAGCGGACAAGCTCGGCGCGATAGCCGTGCCGGAGTTCGCGGTCGGGAACGTCGAGGTCGACGAGGAAATTCAGGCTCCGCCAGTAGTCGAAGCGAAGGCGGGGCGGCAGGCGGCTGGTCGTTATGCGATCGATGCGCGGCAGATCGCGATCTGCACCCGGTCCCGTCATTGTCGTCCCTCGCCCCCGTGGAGACCGGCAAATGAGCTTCGATTGTCGCCCACTCTGATGACGGCGCGCAACCCCGTGGAGCCAACGAGTCGGCGTTCGCCCTGCTTTTGCCCCAAAAACTCCTTGATTGACCCGCACGACTGTCGGCGGAGCTTCGGGCGCGGCCTTTTCGGTCGCGAAAACAATAGCAACGACGGGCTTAAAGCCCGCATCGGGGACACGGCAAAGGTTGGTTAACCATCTTTGTCCATCCTTTTGACAATCGGCAACACGAACGGGCGCGGCCATTAGCTGCGTCGGACACGTGGCGACCCGCGCGGCGCATATTGGCGTGCCGCGGTTTTGTGTGTGAGAGAGACGGGTACATGGCGTTTTTACATCGGGGGATCGGGGACAAGAGCCCTGGCGCGAACTTTTTCCCGAAAGCACTCCTGAAGACCCTTCGCTGGGCCGCCATCCCCTGCCTGGGAATTGCGCTGGTCGGCTGGTCGGCAGCGACGCTTGCCAGCCTGCATTCCGCCACCTCGCTTGCCTATGCCAGCACCCTCGCGCCATCGCCCCTCTCGATGTCGCCCTCGCCGATGTCAACGCTATCGAACGAGGCGCAGCTTCGCCAGCAGCCGCACCCGGCGAAGGCCGCGACGAACGCCAAGAAGATGCTCGTCGCGCCGGCCGCAAAGCCGGTCGCCATGGCCTCGCTCTCCCCGAAACAGACCAAGGCAAGGCTGGTTCTGATCGCGGAAGAACCCGCCGATCCGTTCGGCAAGGTCGTCGCCGACGCGAAGCTGTCGCGCGAAAAGCTGCTCGCCGCCTTCGCCAGCGCCGGCATGGCGATCGAGGAGACGAGCGCGCCGGAACCGGTCGAGGTCGCCATGGCGATGCCGTCCTCCGAGCGCTTCCACCGCGTCATCGAGCATGCCGCCCTGTCGTCCGCCGCCGCTCCCTCCGATGCCGTATCCGATATCGACCCGCTGTCGCCGCTTGCCTTGGGCGCGATCGGCCTGAACACCGAGATTGCCTACGCAACCGCCGAGGCAAGCCCGCAAAACCCCGTCCAGCTTGCGCTGGCCTCGCTTGCCCTTGACCCCTACGGCATGGACGGCGACGAGCCGGAGATCGGCGACGACTATATGCCGGACGCCGTCGACCTGCCCCCGGCAAGGCCTCAGTCCAAGCCCGCCAAGGCTGACGACAAGCCCGAGCGCAAGCCGACGGAAATCGCGAAGGAAGACGCCGCTCCCGCCCGCAAGCCCGCCAGGACGAACAGCCGGGACTCGCAGCAGGAACTCGCCTACGCACGTCCCGACAAGCCGGAGGGCAGCGTCGGCCGGGCGTTCCGGAACCTCTTCAACGACACGCCGAAGGCCGGCAACAAGGTCGCGATCTACGACATCTCCGCCGCCGTGGTCCACATGCCCGACGGCACCAAGCTCGAAGCGCATTCCGGCATCGGCAAGATGGCCGACAATCCGCGCTACGTGCATGTGAAGATGAACGGCCCGACGCCGCCCAACACCTACAAGCTCACGATGCGCGAGAAGCGTTTCCACGGCGTCGAGGCAGTCCGCATGACGCCGGTCGGCGAGCAGACCATGCATGGCCGCGACGGCATCCTCGCGCATTCCTACCTGCTGCGCGGCGGCCGCGCGGAATCGCACGGCTGCGTCGCCTTCGCGAACTACCCGAAATTTCTGAAGGCGTTCAAGCAGGGCAAGATCACGCACATGATCGTCGTGCCGAGCATCTCCAAGGCGCAGGTGCGCATGGTCTCGAACAGCGGACGCGGCACGTAATCCTCAAAGCGTCCGCCGGAACGTTTCACGCGCTCGCCGGTTAGCCCTCGTCGCCAACAGACGAGGAGGGCCTGTCATGCCCGCCCCCAAAAAGACCGCGAAAAAATGGTCGCACGAGGTGACCGAGCACAGCGACGCGCTGGCGCTCGAGCCGGATGTCTTCAAATTCGACGACCCCAGGGAGATCGCCAGGTCGCTGAAGAAATCCGCCGAGGAGAGCGACAAGCGCAAGTCGGAGCCGTTCCGCTCGGCCATGTCGATGCTCACCTTCTACATCAACCGCGCCGGCAAGAACCTGCCCCAGAAGCGCCGGAAAGTGCTGGAGAAGGCGAAGGACGAACTACGCCACGAGTTCGGCCGCACCTGACCTCACAGCGGCCATGACACTGCAGTCTGGCCCACCGCCGCGCCCGACCTTCCGCATTCCCTCGCCTCGCCTGCCATGCTAGCCCACTGGCATGTCCGCTGCTCCCCCAGGCACGCATCCCCCGGGCAAGCGCCCCACAGGCAAGCGTCCCGGCCGCGACCTCACCAGCGGCCCGATCACCTCGACGCTGCTCCTCTTCGCGCTGCCGGTACTCGGCTCCAACGTCTTGCAGTCGCTCAACGGCTCGATCAACCTCGATCAACGCACTCTGGGTCGGCCGCTTCCTCGGCGAGACGGCTCTTGCGGCCACCTCCAACGCCAACCTCGTCCTCTTCCTCATCCTCGGCACCATGTTCGGCATCGGCATGGCGGCGACCATCCTCGTCGCCCAGACGGTCGGCGCCAGGGACCTGCCCGAGGCCAGGAAGATCGTCGGTACCAGCGCGAGTTTCTTCTTCGCCGTCTCAGTGGTCTTCGCCGTCGCCGGCTGGTTCTTCGTCGACGCCATCCTGAACGTGCTGGGCACGCCACCGGACGCGCTGCCGCTCGCCCGTTCCTATCTCCGGATCATCTTCGTCGCCGTGCCGGCAATGAACCTGCTCACCTTCGTCATGACCATCCTGCGCGGCGCCGGCGATTCGCGCACGCCCTTATATTTCATGGCGCTTGCCGTGCTGCTCGACGTGGTGCTGAACCCGCTGCTGATCGCGGGCGCCGGGCCGCTGCCGGCGCTAGGCATCGCCGGCTCGGCCCTCTCGACCCTGATCGGCCAGGTCGTGGCGGTCGTCGCCATCCTCGTCCTCCTTTACGCCAGGAAGCATCCTCTGCGGATCGCGGGCGCCGCCCTCGCTCTGTTCAGGCCCGATGCCAGGCTGCTTCGCATCGTTGTCGCGAAAGGCATCCCGATGGGCCTGCAGATGATCGTCATCTCGGCCTCGGCGCTGGTCCTGATGGGCATCGTCAACAGCCACGGCTCGCAGACGGCGGCAGCCTACGGCATCGCCGCGCAGCTCTGGACCTATGTGCAGATGCCGGCGCTGGCGATCGGCGCCGCCGTTTCGTCGATGGCCGCGCAGAATGTCGGCGCCGGCCGCTGGGACCGCATCGGCCGCATCACCGCCTCGGGCGTCGGCTTCAATCTCGTGCTGACCGGCGTGCTGGTGGCGCTGCTCTATGTCTTCGACCGCGCCGTGCTCGGCCTTTTCCTGGCGGAGGGCAGCGCCTCAGTCGACCAGGCCGTGCACATCAACAACCTCGCTTCTTGGTCGTTCGTGCTGTTCGGCGTCACCATCGTGCTTTTCGCCACAGTGCGCGCCACCGGCGCAGTGACGCCGCCGCTGGTTATCCTCGTCATCTCGGTGCTCTTCATCCGCACCGGCTTCGCCTACGGCCTGCAGGACTGGCTCGGCCCCGACGCGATCTGGTGGAGCTTTCCGGCCGGCTCGATCGCCTCGCTGGTGCTCGCCGCCGGCTACTACCAGTTCGGCGGCTGGCGTACGCTGCGCATGATCACCGACGAGCGCCCCGCGGCCGGCGAGCCTCCCGACACCGGCCTCGGCATACCCAGGGAACGGGCCGCGCTGGAGCAGCGATCCTCGGATGCAGCGGAATAAGTGAAGCGGCTGGCTACTGCCGCATCGCCTTGAGCTTTTCCGCGGCATTTGCGGCGAGGTCGGCATAACGCGCTTCCAGCGCCTGCGCCTTGTCGAGGACGGGAAAATCGTGACCCATGCCCTCGAGCGCAGCCTTCAGCTTCTCGACGAACTGCGCTTGCTTCTCCAGTTCGGAGAACAGCGCCTTCACCTGCTCCAGCGTGATATCGGGATTGGACAGCATCTTGGGTACGACCTTGCGCATCTGGTTGCCCGCGCGGATCTCCTCGTCGAGGATTTTCAGCCAGTCCGTCGTCACACCGCTCTCCACATCCGTCCGCTCTTCGGCTTTGCCGCAACACATAGCGGCCGTCCGGCGGATAGGCAAAGGGCGTTCGGAAGCGACGTCAGCATCCGTCAGGACTTTTTTCTTATCCTTTTATCCACGCCTCCCACACCCACGCTACAATCCCGCCGCCCTGAAAGGAGGCGGCGATGGACTGGAACCTGGCAATCGAGAGAAACCGCGAAGCGCTGAAGCGCATCCTGGCCGGGCTCGTCGCCATGGCGGGGCTCGCCACCTCTCCCCTTGCGGGAGAGGGTGCTTCGGCTCGGCGAGGCGAAGCCGAGGCGTTAGCCGAAGCTGGTGAGGGGTGTTTTTCCCGGGTTCCGACCCTGCCGCGCCATCTCCATCGCGCGATCCTGCGCCTGTTGCGCCCGGCAGAATCCGCCGCGCGACGGCTCGTCATCGTCATGGCGCGCGGGCTGTCGGTGACACTCGTGCCGCCGCGCCCGCGCAAGGCGAAGCCAGGCCCAACCTTCCTGCGCAAGCCCGGCGGCACCGGCATCCTGATGCCATCAGGCTCCATGTCCAGCACGCGGCCGGGACCCCACACACTCGCTTTGCCGCTGCTCGATCCGCTCAGGCCCTTTCGCCCCAGGCGGCCCAGGCAAAGCGGCGTTCCGCGCATCTCGCTTCCCGGCGTCACCGCGCCGTCTCCCATTGCGCTCCGTCGTCCGCCCGCGCCCAACGACCCGCTCGATGCGACCCGTCTCGCGCTCCGCCTCCAGGCGCTCGGCGCGGCGCTGGACGACCTGCCGCGACAGGCCAGGCGCTTCGCGCGCTGGCAAGCCGCGCGCCACCGCGACGCCGCAGGCGCGCAAGATAAAAACCAGCACGCGCGCCGCACCCGTCGCGTCTGGCCGTTGCGTCCCGGCCGTCCGCCGGGCCAACAACCAACCAACCGGCGCACTCACGAGGTGCACGAAATCCTGAGTGACCTCCATGGCCTCGCCTTCGACGCCCTGGAGCATCCCGACACGTCCTGACCTCTCACGGTCGCCTTGTTGCAGGGGTAAAAAGCGGCGTGGCCTCGGATTGGCTCGCACATGCCTTCGCGCGCCTATTCCCTACTGCCCCTATTCCAGAAGGAACAAAACGATGCCATCAGGAAGACTCCCCCCCCCCCCCCCCCGCGGGCGAAACGCAAAG
>JAEYXI010000190.1 GCA_023428515.1 Pseudomonadota bacterium
CATCTATCTCGATCCGAGCGTGCAGTTCTTCAACCCAGTGGTGAAGGGCGCGCAGGATGCGGCGGCGCAGTTCGGCGTCGACCTCGACGTGCAATATGCCAACAACGACCCGGTCAGGCAGAATGACCTGATCGAGAGCGCCACTGCTGCCGGCGTCCACGGCATCGCGGTTGCGATCTCCAACTCCGACGCTTTCGACGACAGCATCTGTGCGGCCGTCAAGGCCGGCATCGTCGTCATAGGCTTCAACAATGACGACCTCGAAGGCGCCAAGGGCAATTGCCGCCAGGCCTATGTCGGCATGGACGAATTCGCTTCCGGCTACGAGCTCGGCAACCGCATGATCGAGAAGTTTGGCCTGAAGGAAGGCGATGTGGTGTTCAACCCGCGCGAGATCCCCGAGGCCAGCTTCGCGGTCGCGCGCGGCGGCGGCATCGAGAAGGCGATGACCGAGAAGGGCATCAAGGTCGAGACGGTGCGCGCCGGCCTTGACCCGGCCGAGGCGCAGAACATCATGGCGCAGTTCCTGATCGCCAACCCGAACGTCAAGGCGGTGTTCGGCACCGGCTCGGTCACCTCGACGGTCGGCGCGGGCGCTATCAAGGACGCCGGCGTCGACGTTCCGTTCGCGGGCTTCGACCTCGCGGTCGAGATCGCCAACGCGGTGGAATCCGGCGCGATGTTCGCGACCATGGACCAGCAGCCCTATTTGCAGGGCTACTATCCGATCGCCCAGATCGCGCTTGCCAAGCGCTACGGCCTGACGCCGACCGACGTCGATACCGGACAGGGCGCGTTCCTCGACCAGACGCGCATAGGCGCCGTCAAGGAAATGATCGGCACCTATCGCTGATCGCCAGCCTCGTAGAGCCTTCCGGCGTTGCGCCGGGAGGCTCGGCAACTGTCCCGGCATGAGGGCCACGGCCTTGACCATCTCGTCCACCGACGGCGCCGCCGTCCCATCCCGCACGGCCAGGAGTTCGCTGGCAAGGCAGATGCTGGCGAAACCGGCAGGGTCGATCTTCGTGGTGTTCGCGCTGATCCAGATCGCCTGCATCGTCGCCGGCCTGCTCTATCCCGACGATTTCCGCTATTTGTCGCCGCAGAACCTCACAATCCTGATGAAGGCGGTTCCGGTACTCGGCTGCCTGGCGCTCGGCGCCGGCATCCTGATGATCGCCGGCGAGTTCGACCTGTCGATTGGCTCCGTCTACACGCTGACCGCCATCGTCATGGCCGTGCAGGTTGGCGACGGAATGAGCGCCTTCCTTGCCGCGCCGCTGGCGATCCTGATCGGCGTCGCGATCGGCGTGCTGAACGGGGTGATCACGCTGCGCTTCGGCCTGCCGTCCTTCATCGTTACACTGGGCGGCCTGCTGTTCTGGCGCGGCGCGGTGCTGCTCTACAATGGCGCCGTTCAGGTCCGTTTCGACCCCGAGCCGATGTTTTCCTCGCTCTTCGCGGGAACCTTCCTGGGTCTCAACGCCGCCTTCATCTGGATACTGCTGCTCGTCGTCGCCTTCCATCTCCTGCTGCACAATCACTGGTTCGGCAACCACGTCTTCGCGACGGGCGGCAACCGCGCGGCGGCGACCGCCATCGGCATCAACGTCAAGCGCGTCAAGATCATCGCCTTCGCCATCGCCGGCGGCATGGCGGCCTTCGCCGGCATCCTGGCGACCTCGCGCGTCGGCAGCGTGCAGCCCGGACAGGGCACCGGCCTCGAACTCCAGGCGATCGCCGCCTGCGTCATCGGCGGTCTCTCGCTCAATGGCGGGCGCGGCTCGGTGATAGGCATCTTCCTCGGCGTGCTCCTGATCCACACGATCACCAACGTGCTGCTGCTCGTTCGCGCGCCGGGCTTCTACCTCGAAATGTTCATCGCGACGCTGATCGTCGGCGCCGCCATCCTGAACCAGCTCATCGAACGCAAGGGGACCGCATGACATCCGCCACGCCTCTCCTTTCGTTGCACGATGTCAGCAAGCGCTTCGGCGCGCTGACGGCGCTCAAGGACCTGTCCTTCCATGTCGGCGAAGGCGAAGTCGTCGGCTTGCTCGGTGACAACGGCGCCGGAAAATCGACGACGGTGAACCTGATCTCCGGAATCCACCAGCCGACATCCGGCCATATCTCGGTGGACGGCAAGCAAACGCTGTTCACCTGCCGCACGGACTCCGCCGATGCCGGCATCGAGACGATCTATCAGAACACCGCGCTCGTGGATTCGCTCTCGATTACCCGAAACATCTTCATGGGTCGCGAACGCACCAATGGCTTCGGTTTCCTGAAGCAGGCGGAAATGCGCGAAATCGCGATGGAGGTGCTGAAGTCCGCCGTCCATATCTCCGGCATCGACTCTCCCGACAAACTGGTCGGCGAATTGTCAGGTGGCCAGAAGCAAGCGGTGGCGATCGCGCGTGCCGTGTTCTTCAAGCGCCGCGTGCTGCTGCTCGACGAGCCGACCTCGGCGCTTTCTGTGCGCGAGACCGAAGCCCTGCTCGGCCAGGTGCTGAAGCTCAAGGCCGAGAATGTGTCGAGCGTGCTCGTGACCCACAATCTCTATCACGCCTATCAGGTGTGCGACCGCTTCGTGATCATGAGCCACGGCACCAAGGTCTTCGATGTGGCGAAGGCAGACACGACAATCGGCCAACTTACGGAATATGTGGTGCTGACATGACGAATGAAGAGAAGACGGCGGGCGCTGGTGTCACCGAGGTGGACATCCGCCATGCGATCGACCCGCTGACGGCCTCAGCGATGGGGACCGACGAGTTGCGGGCGAATTTTCTCATTCCGGACCTGTTCCAGCCGGGAAAAGTGGCGCTGACCTACACGCATTACGACCGCATGATTGTCGGCGGAGCCGTGCCTCTGGAGCAGGCACTGTCGCTGGAGCCCATCAAGCAGACCGGCTCCAAAAGCTTCCTCGACCGCCGCGAGTTGATCGTCATCAATATCGGCGGGCCAGGTACGATGACGGCTGATGGCGAGGTCTTCGCGACCGGTCCGCGGGACATGGTCTATGTCGGCATGGGCACGACCAACGTGTCGTTTGCTTCGGATGATGCACACACTCCAGCGAAGTTCTATCTGCTGTCGGCGCCGGCGCATGCTACGCATCCAACAACGCTGATCCGCATCGGCGACGCCAAGCGCGTCGATCTCGGCAGCCAGCAGACATCGAACGAGCGCTCCATCTTCCAGTTCATCCACCCGGAAGGTGCGAAGACCTGCCAACTGGTTGTCGGCATGACTCAACTGGCACCGGGCTCGGTGTGGAACACCATGCCTTGCCATGTGCACGACAGGCGCATGGAGGCCTATCTCTATTTCGACCTCGCCGAGAATGCCCGGGTGTTCCACCTGATGGGCGAGCCCGACGAGACCCGTCACATAGTTATGAAGAACGAGGAGGCGGCGGTTTCGCCGTGCTGGTCGATCCATTCAGGCGCCGGCACGTCAAGCTACGCCTTCATCTGGGCGATGGCCGGCGACAACATCGACTACACCGACGTGGATCCTGTGTCGGTCGACATGCTGCGCTGAGTAGTGACAGGCTCCAAAGGCGTCCGGAGCATCTGGGCTTCTCAGATGCGGGCGCCTTGACTGGAACCGCACGTGTCATCGAGCCGACGGGGGCCGAGACGCATGTTGAATTCGACCTGGCTGGAACGCGCATAACGGCGGTCGTTGACGGCGAATCCGCCATCGCCGTCGACGAGAAGCTGAAGACGGGTATCGACGCCGATAAAATCTATCTCTTCGATCGCGCCGATGGAAAGCGGCTGCGGTCTCGGACGGCCTGATCCGTGGATATGCCCTTATCGAGTTCGCTCGGCAAGCACGGGAAGCCGCTCGCGCTCGTGGTGATGGGGGTGAGCGGCTGCGGCTATCCACATGGGCCGCAGCGCTCGCCGCCAATAGCGGCACGCTTCTGATCGAGGGAGACGCGCCGGCGCAGCCGGACAAGATCGACCGGTCCGTCGACATCATCGTGGCAAACGCCGCCCATTACCGTGCCGGCAGGCCCATGGTGAACAGGCTGACGGCAAGGACATTTATACGCGTCGTGCGTGACGGCGAATGCCATGTTCCAAGCTAAGGAACAAAATACTCAGAACGCGACTACGCCGAATCCAAGCAACTGGCGAAACGATCAATCACGTCCTCGGCATCGGCAAGCGATAGGCAAAGCGGCGGACACATCCGGATGACGTTCCGGTAGGGACCGGATCGGCTGGCGACGAGGCCTTTGTAGCGCATCTGTTCGAACACGGCCAAGGCCGCTTCGGGTGCTGGCTCCTTCGTGGCCCGGTCCTTCACCAGTTCTACCGCGAGCATCAGGCCGCGTCCCCGGACATCGCCGACGAGTGGCGATTTTTCTCGAAGCCCTTCGAGTCCAGCCTTGAGCGCCCCGCCGACAACCCTGGCGTTTTCCTGCAGGCGTTCGTCGCGGATGGCCTTCAGCACCGCGCGTCCGGCGGTGCAGGCAACTGGGTTGGCGCCGTATGTATGGAACAGGAACTTGTGCGACATGGCCTCGGCGACGTCGCGTTTCGCGATCACCGCCCCGAGCGGGATGCCGTTGCCGATGCCCTTGGCGGCGACGACGATGTCCGGCACGACGCCGTGCGACTCGAAGGACCAGAAGGCGTCGCCGGTCCTGCCGACACCCGCCTGCACCTCGTCGATGATGAGCAGGCCGCCAGCCTTGCGAACCCGTTCGGCCGCGCCTGCGATGTAGCCGTCAGGGATGGGGACGATGCCGCCATATCCCTGCACCGGCTCGACTATCATGCCGGCGATGGTACCGCTGGTGGAGCTGTCGATCGCTGCCTGGACTTCGGCGAGGTAGGGCGCAACGCCTTCGCCGTGGATGCCGCGGTATTGGTTGGGCTCGGCCACGAAAGCCACGCCGCCGAGCTGCAGTACGTTGTGCCGGAAACCCGCAATGCCGGTGACCGACTGCGCGCCGAACGTCGCGCCGTGATAGCTCGAACGAAGGGCCAGCATGTCGGTGTTGCCGGTGAACGTGCGGGCCATCAGCAATGCGAGGTCGATAGCTTCCGCGCCGCTGTTGGTGAAATGCACGACCCAGTCATGGCCGGCGGGCATGGTCCCGGCGAGTTCCTCGGCATATTGCGCCGGCACCGGATGGTAGAACATGGTGGTGCAATGGGTCAGGTCTGCGAGTTGGGCGGTCGCCGCCTTGACCACCAGCGGATGTGCATGGCCGACAGAAATGCAGAGGTTCATGCCAAGCAGGTCGATGTATTTGTTGCCCTTCTCGTCCCACAGGTACTGACCTTTTCCCCGCTTGAAGATCAACGGCTCCTTGAAAGGCACGAATTTGCGCTGCGACGCCGAGTAGAAATTCTCGCGCCGCGACACGATCGCTTCCGTCGACCAGTCGACTTCGAGTTCCGGCAGGGTGTCGAGGGCATCCATGTTCCGCCTCCTGGACGATTCCAAAAAATCGGCCGGATTGAACACGGGAAAGCTTGCCGACGCATCGGCAAAGTCCGTTATCAGGATAATTGATGCTCGCGATTAGCGTCCGCGTCATATCGATCGAGGGCGTATTGGTCGGGGGGCAGCGCAGGCAGCCGCGTCCTGATCGCCTCCACAAGAACTTCTGCCGTGCGTGAGGCAAAGGCTTCCGGCAGGTCGCCAAGTTCCCGCTCCCGGGCAACAAGCGTGATGTTGCGCGACAGGCCGGTGAAAGGAAGTGGGTGGACGTCGATCTCCATGCCTTCGGCGAGGCCGTCGATCAGCAGCGTCGGCGTGAGTATGGCAAAACCCATGCCCGCCGCCACCGGCGCGGTGACCACGCTGGAGCGGTCGCCTTCCATGGCTCGTGGAATCTCGATGCGCAGCCGGCTGAGGTGCTGGTCGACGCGCAGGCCGACCGGCGTTTCCCTGGAGAAACGGACAAAGGCCAGCTTGCGCGACAGTCTTGCGATATCGCGGACATCCCCGTCAAAACCCTTTGGCGTCACCAGCATGAATTTTTCGGTGAGAATGGGATGACGGATCAGCCCCTCGATTTCGAAGAGTTCACCGGAGGTGACCGCTAGATCGGCGCGACGGGCGCGCAGCAGCGCCACATGGTCTGTAGCAAGGCCGGCGAAAAGGCTGAGTTCGGGAATACCAAAATCCTTGCGGGCGAGCACGGAAAGCGCCGGCGCTAGCGTCGTCGCTATGGACGCCAACAACGCGACCCTTAGAAGCGGCAAGGGCGCGGCGTTCACCCGCCGGGCCTCTGTGCGCAAACCTTCCACTTCCGAAAGGATCGATATGGCGCGCCGGTGCAGCGCGATGCCCGCTTTCGTTAGTTCGATGGGCCGGATATTGCGGTCGATCAGGCTGACGGCAAGCGCGGTTTCAAGGTTCTTCAGGTGTTGGGACGCAGCCGACTGGGTCATGCCGAGCATCTGTGCGGCCTGCGTCACATGCCGTGTCTCGACGATCGCAACGAACACCTCGATGGACCGGAAAAGATTGAAATCGAAACTGCCGCTCTTCACGCCGCTTACACTGCTCCGGACCATGCCATAAGTTTTCCTAATGTTACACGAAACAGGTTGAACGCAAGCCGTTGGCGGGAAAAACATGCGCCGTCCACCCAGCAGAGAGTTCTCCCCAGGTGAATGACAGCGCGCGTATCGTGATTATCGGCGGAGGCGTCATCGGCCTCGGCGTCGCCTATCATCTGGCGGAGCTCGGCGTTTCCGACGTGGTGCTGCTGGAGCGAAACCAGTTGACCAGCGGCACGTCGTGGCACGCTGCCGGCATCGTCGGCCCGCTGCGCGCGAGCCTCAACCTGACGCGACTGGCGCAGTACGCGACCGAGCTTTTTCCACGGCTGGAGGAATTGACGGGCCAATCCTCCGGATATCGCCAGACCGGCGGCGTCTGGCTGGCGCGCAATGCGGACCGGATGGAGGAACTCAAGCGTATCGCGCATATGGGCGACGTGAGCGGGCTCACCGTCGAGATGATCGACGGTTCCACCACCGCGGGACGCGTGCAGGGCCTCGACCCGGAAGGACTGGCCGGCGCGCTCTGGGTGGCCGAGGACGGGCAGGCCAACCCGGTCGACATCTGCGCGGCCTATGCGAAGCACGCGCGCGCCGCCGGCATTCGCATCGTCGAGGGAGCGAAAGTTACCGGCATCGAGAAGCGGGACGGACGGGTGGCCGGCGTGCAACTCGCCTCGGGCCAGACAATCCGCTGCGAGATCATCGTCAACTGTGCCGGCGCCTGGGCGCGCGAGGTCGGCGCACTAGCCGGCGTGCCGGTGCCGCTTCAGGCCGTCGAGCACATGTATGTCGTGACCGAGCCGATCGCAGGATTGCAGGACCCCTTCCCGATCGTGCGCCACCTGGATCGAGGGATCTACGCTAAGGGCGACTCCGGAAAACTCGTGCTCGGCGGTTTCGAGCCGGACGCAAAACTCTTCGACGCAGGCGGGCCGGCGGGCGACCGGCCGTTCCTCGAACTGCCGGACGACTGGGAGCAGTTCGAGCCCTTCATGACGGCCGGGCTCCAGCTCCTGCCCGTGCTCGGCGAGGCAGGCATCCGCCATTTCATGAACGGTCCGGAGAGTTTTACGCCGGACACGCGGCCGCTGATGGGTGAGTCGCCGTATCTACGCGGCTTCTTGGTCGCCGCAGGCTTCAATTCCACCGGCATGATGTCGTCGGCGGGCGCGGGCCGCGCGACGGCCGAATGGATCGTCGACGGCGAGCCGGGCCTGGATCTTTGGGCGCTCGATATTGCGCGCTTCGACCGGGCCTCCGGAGCAAAATCCTATGTCGGGGCGAGGATGCGGGAATCGGTCGCCGACCTCTTCCGCATGCACTGGCCGTATAAGCAGGCCGTTGCTGGACGAGGCGCGCGCCGATCGGCCTTCCATCGCACCTTTGCAGACAAAGGCGCAGTGTTCGGCGCGCCGACCGGATGGGAACGGCCGCTGTGGTATGACGCCTCGAACACGGGCAGCACGGACTATTCGTTCGGCGCACAGTCTTGGTGGCCAGCGGCACAGGCCGAAGCGCAAGCGATGGCGCGTGGCGTCGGCCTCTTCGAGCTTTCGCCGTTCACCAAGCTGGATGTCGCCGGGCGCGACGCGGTCGGACTGATGCAGCGCCTCTGCACCAGCGATGTCGACGTCGCGGAAGGCCGCGCCGTGTACACGCAGATGCTCAATCGGCGCGGCGGCATCGAGGCCGACGTGACGGTGACGCGGATCGGCGTGCGCGCGTTCCGCGTCGTGTCCGGCGCGGCGACGCGGCAGAAGGATCGCGCGTGGATCGAGCGCCACGCCCACGATCTCGGCCTCGACGCGACGGTCTGCGACCTGACCTCCGCCGAGGCGGTGCTCGCCGTGATGGGGCCGCGCTCGCGAGCGCTGCGTCAGGAACTAACAGATTCCGATCTTTCGGATGCGGCGTTTCCGTTCTCCACATCGCGCCGCATCGACGTCGGCATGGCGAATGTGCGCGCCACGCGCATCAGCTTCGTCGGCGAGTTGGGCTTCGAGCTCTACGTGCCGGTCGAGCAGGCGGAGAGCCTTCTGGAGACGCTCCTCGAGGCGGGCCGCGCCCACGACCTCGCCTTGTGCGGGCACTATGCGCTGGACGGCTGCCGGCACGAGAAGGGTTTTCGTCATTGGGGACACGACATCGGCCCCAAGGAGACGCCGCTGGAAGCAGGGCTCGCTTTCACCGTGGCATGGAAAAAGGACGATTTTGTCGGTCGCGACGCACTCCAAAAACAAAAGACGGAAGGCGTCGGGCGGCGGCTCATGCACTTTGCGGTGCAGGGCGCTAATCCGCTGCTGCTGCATGACGAACCGGTATATCGCGACGGCCGGCTTGCCGGGCTGACAACCTCCGGCGGTTTCGGACCGCGCACCGGATTGAGCCTGTGCCTCGCCTATGTCGGATGCAAACCCGGCGAGACGAAGCTCGACCTTCTGCAATCGAGCTACGAGATCGCGGTCGCGGGCGATCGGTTCACGTTACTACCACTGGAAAAGGCGCCTTATGACGCCGCTGGAACCCGCATGCGGGGCGGAGAGGAAAGACCATGAGACAGCATGCCCGCGTGGTGGTGATCGGAGGCGGCGCGATGGGCGTGTCGCTGCTCTACCACCTGGCCAAGCGCGGCTGGAGCGACGTGCTGCTGGTGGAAAGGCAGGAGTTGACCGCCGGCTCCACCTGGCACGCGGCCGGGCTCTGCACCCATTTCGCACACAATGCGACCATCATGCAGATGCGGGCGCATTCGGTTCGCCTCTATCGTGAGGTGCTGACGGCGGAGACCGGACTGCCGACGGGCTTCCATGCCAGCGGCGCGCTGCGGGTGACCCGGTCCCGGGACCGCATCGATGAGTTCCGCCATGTACAGGGGCTGGGACGCTTCGTCGGCTACGACTTCCACATCCTGTCGCCGGCCGAGTTGAAGGAAATCTATCCTCTGTGCGAGACGGATGGGTTGCTCGGCGCGATCTACGAGCCGAATGACGGCCATGTCGACCCGACGCTGGCGACCAACGCCATGGCCGCTGGCGCGCGCTCGCGCGGAGCCGAGATCGTACGCCAGAATCCGGTACTGGGAATCGAGCGCAAGCCGTCCGGCGAATGGTTGGTTCGCACCGAAAAAGGCGACGTGACGGCCGAGCACGTGGTCAACGCGGCCGGCACATGGTGCCGCGAGGTCGGTGCGATGATGGGGATCGACCTGCCGGTCGTGCCGATGCTGCACCAGTATGTCGTGACCGACACCGTGCCTGAGATTGCCGGCCGCATCGCCGCCGGCGAGCGCGAACTTCCGATCATCCGCGATCCAGAGGAGAGCTGGTATCTGCGCCAGGAGCGCGATGGCTATATCGTCGGTCCCTACGAGAAGGCGGCGCACACCTGGGCGGTCGACGGGGTGCCGCCGGAATTCGGCATGGAACTGCTTCCGCCGGAGCTCGATCGCGTCGAAGACATCATCGCATTGGCGATGGAGCGGGTTCCCGCGCTCGCCAATGCCGGCATCAAGACGGTCGTCAACGGCCCGATCACCTTCACGCCCGACGCCAACCCGCTGGTCGGACCTGCGTTCGGCCTGCACAATGCCTGGCTGCTGACCGGCTCCAGCATGGGCGTGATGGAAGGCGGCGGCGCCGGCAGCTTCCTCGCCGACTGGATCGTCGACGGCGCGCCGCCGAGCGATGCGCTCGCGCTCGATCCGCGCCGCTTCGGAAATTTCGCCGACCGCGACTACCGCGTCGACAAGGCGGTCGAATGCTTTGGGCTGCAGTTCGGCGTCCACTATCCCTTCGAGGAGCGGGAAGCCGGTCGGCCGCGTCGCACGACGCCTGCGCTGGAAACCCAGAAAAGCCAGGGCGCGGTGCTCGGCGCCGCCTATGGCTGGGAACGGCCGAACTGGTTTGCGGCTGGAGCCGCCGATGTCCATGCGCCGCTGACGTTCCGCAAGCCCGGCTGGTTCGAAGCTGTTCGCGAGGAATGCCTGGCGGTTCGCGACAGTGTCGGCTGCATCGACCTCTCGGCCTTCACGAAGTTCGAGGTCAGCGGTTCCGGAGCGACCGCGTTCATGGAACAGCTCGGGGCGAACCGGCCGCCGCAGCGGCAGGGCCGCATCGGCCTTATCCACGCGCTGACCCCGGCAGGCGGCGTGGCCTCGGAATTCACGGTCACGCGCATAGGCGAGGAGGGATACTACCTCACCAGCGCCGCCGTCGCGGAGCGTCACGACGAGGACCTGCTGCGGTCCCGCGCCACCGGCCTGGAGGGCATCCGGATCGAGAACGTGACGGAAAGACGCGGCGTGCTCGGCGTCATGGGACCGATGGCGCGCGACGTGCTTCGGCAGATCAGCGAGGCGGACTTCTCAGACGCTACATTCCCATGGCTCTCGGCGCAGGTCATCCGCGTCGCCGGCATCAGGGCAGCTGCGCTGCGGGTATCCTACGCGGGCGAACTTGGTTGGGAGCTGCACGTATCGCTGGCGCAGTTTGGCAAACTTTACAATGCCGTCATTGAAGCGGGTCGCCGCTACGACATCCGGCCTTTCGGCATCTACGCCCTGAATTCGATGCGCCTGGAAAAGGGCTATCGCGGCTGGGGTGCGGATCTCACTACCGAACGCACGCCGCTGGAAGCAGGACTGGCTCCACTGGTGAAGACGGACGGAAGAGCGTTCGTCGGCCGTGATGCCATGCTTGCACGGATCGGCGAGAGTGCCTGGCGCATGGCGTTGCTCGAAATCGAAGGTGACGGCGAGCACGCGCCGTTTTATGCGCACACCGTCTTCCAGTCCGGCCAGCCGGTGGGGATCGTCACTTCGGGCGCCTACGGCTTCCGCACGAATAAGACTCTCGCCCTGGCCTACATGCGGCCCGGCGTGTCTTCCGAAAATCTCTCCGTTTCCCTGATCGGCAAGGAATTTCCAGCACGGGAGCTGGAAGCCGCGCCTTATGACGCCGCCAACCGGCGGCTGCGCGGTCTCGCCGAAGAAACGCCCGCAATGGAGCGACGCCATGGCTGAGGAAACCGAGACCCTCGTGGCAAGCGAAGCCTCCGCGCCGCGGTCCCGAGGGCGAGCCGCGAGGCTGATCCAGCGTGGAGCGGCGCCTCCACGCCGGCCCTATATCAACCGCAGGATCGGGACCTTCAACATCCTCGACGAGGAAGGACTGTCGCTGATCGAGGCGAACGCCGATAGCCTGCTCCAGGAAATAGGCATGGAGTTTCATGACGATCCCGAGATTCTCGACATTTTTCGCGCGGCGGGTGCCGACGTGCAGAACACGCGCGTGCGCTTCGAGCCCGGCATGTGCCGCAGCATCATCCGTGCCACCGCACCCTCACAGTTCAAGCAGCATGCCCGCAACCCCGCCAACACGGTGATGATCGGCGGCGACAACACGGTGCTGTGCCCGGCATGGGGGCCGCCCTTCGTGCACGATCTCGACCGGGGTCGGCGCTATGCCACGATCGCCGACTTCCGCGACCTCGTGAAGATCCACCAGATGATCCCGCATCTGCACCACTCGGGCGGTGTCGTCTGCGAGCCGGTCGACCTGCCGGCGAACAAGCGTCACCTCGACATGCTTTACACCCACATACGCTATTCCGACCGTGCCTTCATGGGCGCGTTCATCGGCGAGATGCGGGCGCAGGATGCCGTGGTCATGGCGAAGATCGTGTTCGGCGAGGAATTCGTGGCGAACAACGCCGTGCTCTACAACGTGTCCAACACGAACGCGCCACTGGTGCTCGACGCCAACATGTCCGGTTCGCTCAAGGTCTACGCCCGAAACAACCAGCCGGTCGCCTGCACGCCCTGGACGCTCGCCGGCGCGATGAGCCCCTGCACGGTCGCCGGGACGCTGGCCCAGGTGCTGGCCGAGGCGCTGGCGTGCCTTTCGCTCGTGCAGCTCATCAATCCCGGCGCGCCCTGCCTGATGGGAAGCTTCGCCAGCACCATCTCGATGCAGAGCGGCGCGCCCACCTTCGGTACGCCAGAGGCCGGCAAGATGGTGCTGGCCTGCGGACAGCTCGCGCGCCGTCTCGGCGTTCCGCTGCATACGGTGGGGTCTCTCTCGGCGTCCAAGGTGCCGGATGCGCAGGCCGAGCAGGAGGGCACCTGGGGCCTGCTGATGTCGATGTTCGCGGGCGCCAACGTCATCAACCACGCTACCGGCTGGCTGGAAGGCGGGCTTGTCACCGGCTTCGAGAAGACCATCATCGATGCCGATCTGTGCGGCAAGGTCGCCAGCCTGTTCGAGGGTATCGACCTTTCGCTCAACGCGCAGGCGATGGAAGCGATCGCCGAAGTCGGACCAGGCTCGCATTTCCTCGGCAGCGCGCACACGCAGTCCAACTTCCTGTCGGCCTTTTACCGCTCATCCATCAGCGACAACAATTCGTTCGAACAGTGGGCTTCGGAAGGCAGCCTGGATGCCGCCCAACGCGCAAATCGCCAGTGGAAGCACCTGCTGGAAAACTACGCCGACCCGCTGCTCGACCCGGCGGTCGACGAGGCGGTCCAGGCTTTCATCGCGAAGCGCAAGGAGAGCATGCCGGATCAGGATTATTTCTGAGGACGGCGATGCGGTTACAACCCCTAATGCAAGGCATCGTTTTTCCTTATGTACCGAAATGGCGGCTTGATTGACGGCGCATTCGGCTAACGTCATGCCTAGACTGAACGAATTCAGCGGATAACGACAAACTGGGGAACTTTGTCATGAAGCACTATCTCGCCGGGACCGCGCTGGGCGCACTGATGCTTGCGCAGGCTTCGGCCGCGTTCACTGCCGACGTCGCCATGCCCGACCCGAACTATGCCACGGCCACGGCCGTCATGAACGTCATCAAGGCCGCCGCCGAACAGGAGCTCGGCCTGGAAGTCTCCACCGTGACGACCACTGCCGTCCCGGTGATCTGGGAAGCCATGGCCCGCAACAAGGGCGAGATCGACATCTGGCCGGACGTCTGGGTGCCGAACCAGCAGGGTCTGGTCGACAACTATGTCAAGGGCGCGGGCACGGTGAAACTCGCGGAGAACGGCTACGAGGCCAAGCAGGGCTACTGTGTCACCAAGGCGACCGCCGACGAGCACGGCATCAAGGATGTCATCGACCTGTCCAATCCCGAAAAAGCCGCGCTGTTCGACACTAACGGCGACGGCAAGGGCGAGATCTGGATCGGCGCCTCCGGCTGGCAGTCGACCAACATCGAGACGGTCAGGGCGCGCGATTACGGCTTTGCCGACTTCTTCGAACTGCAGACGACCGAGGAAGCCGTCGCGACCGCTTCGCTCGACCGGGCGGTCAAGGCCGGCAAGCCCTGGATC
>JAEYXI010000240.1 GCA_023428515.1 Pseudomonadota bacterium
GGGGCTGCCCGCCGGCCGCTCAATCCATCCGTATGGGACGGGACCGCCACCTCCACGGCCCCCCAGCCGGTGCGGGCGGGGCTGGATGGGGTGGCCGGCGCGAAGCCGGCCGCGAGCTGAGAGGAGGGGATGATGGTGCCTACCAAGAACCTCGACGAGTATTTCGACAGGGCGCGCCGCTTCGATCAGGATCGGGTGATCGCTGCGAACCGCTCGGGCAAGGTCGCCTGGACGATCGCCGGATTGTCGGGCGCCGTCGCGCTGGTGGCTGTCGCGGCCGTGGCTGGCCTCACGCCTCTCAAGACGGTAGAGCCCTTCGTTGTCCGGGTCGATAACTCGACCGGCATCGTCGATGTCGTGTCCGGCCTGAAATCGGGTCCGCTCGAATATGACGAGGCGGTCCGCAAATGGTTCGCGGCTCGCTATGTCCGCGCCCGTGAGGGCTTCGCAGCCAGCGAGGCGGAAGACAGCTTCCGGTCGGTCATGCTGATGTCCGCACCGACGGAACAGGCGCGGTTTGCGGCCTGGTTCAATGGCCGCAATCCCGAGAGCCCCCAGAACATCTATGGGGAGCGGGCGACGGTCCGGATCAAGATCAAGACGATTGCGCTGATCGGCTCGAACGTCATGCAGGTCCGGTATCTGCGCACGATGACGCGGGGCGATGAGGTGAACCAGACGCACTGGATCGCCACGCTGACCTATTCGTTCGTCAACGCGCCGATGTCCGAACAGGACCGGCTTGTGAACCCGCTGGGCTTCCTCGTGAGCGACTTCCGCGCTGATCCGGAGGCAAACTAATGCGGCGCCTTGTGACCCTTTCTGCAGCCGTGTTCCTCGCCGTCGTCGGCCCGGGCGGCGGGGCGTTCGCTCTTGAGACCCCGGTGGCGGGAGCGCGTGACAGCCGGGTGCGCTTCGTGGCGTTCGAGCCATACCAGGTCGTAAAGATTGTCGGCTCGCTGCGTTCATCGGTGCAGGTCGAATTTGCACCCGATGAGGAGATCGTGCACGTCGCCACGGGCAACAGCATCGCCTGGGAGGTGGCGCCGGCGGGGAGCATTCTGTTCCTCAAGCCGCGCGAGAAGCAGCCGCTGACGAACCTTCAGGTGGTTACGGCGCGTCGGGATGGCTCGAAACGGAGCTATCAGTTCGAGCTGACCATCCGTGAGGGCGCTGTTGGTCCCGGCTCCGACACCTATTTCCTTGTGAAATTCCGCTACCCCGGCGACGAGGCCGAGGAGCGGCGCCGGATAGCGGCCGCGAGGGCGGAAGCTGAGAAGGCGAACCAGGCCGACAAGGTGCTCGAATTCCATGGGGCGTTCGGGCCGCGTAACTGGCGCTACTCGGCGCAGGGTTCGCAGGTCATCGAGCCGGCGTCGGTCTACGACAATGGCAAGGTCACGACGTTCGCGTTTTCCGGGAACACCCAGATTCCTGCGATCTATATCGTGAACGCCGATGGGTCTGAGAACCTGGTGCCCAGCTCGACCGATGGCGATCTCGTCATGGTCCATGCCATCGCCGCGAAGTTCGTGCTCCGGCGCGGCCGGGAAGTCACCTGCATCTTCAACGAGGGCTTCGTTCCGGCCGGAATCAATCCGGGCACGGGCACCACCTCGCCGTCGGTGCAGCGCGTGATGAAGCCGACCGCTACGGCTACCCCGGCACAGTGAGGAAGATCCGATGTCTGATGCCGACCATGAGAAAGATGGCCTCGCTGGTGAGCGGGGCGCGCTTCGCGCCGCACCAAGTCGTTTTGGGCTCGACGTCAGGAAGCTGCTGGGTGGGGCGGCGTTTATCGCTGTTGGTGCCGCGGCTCTTGGCTATTCCTCGCTCGGAAACGAGAAGCCGGATGGGCTGGCCAAGCCGGATAATGTCATCCGCTCGAACGTTCCCTATGAGCCGGCGCCGGTGCAGCTGCCGAAGGTAGAGCCGGTGCCGGCCCCTGTCCGGGAGCGTGCCGCCGCCGTCTTGGCGCCCGTGCCGCAGGAAGAGCCTGACCCGCTTTTGGGGTCGGCAACCCGGGCGCCGGTCATCGCCTTCACTGCGGGAACCGCACGCGGCGGCATGGGCGCGCCGCGCACGCCCAATGATGACGCCTATGTGCCCGTGCAGCAGCAGCGATCCGATGACGAGGCCCGGTTTCAGGGGCTGTTGAAGCCGACGATCCTGGAAGGATCGAAGGCGGGCACTCTGGGAAATCGCAACTTCATCGTGGCGATGGGCGCTTCGATTCCGTGTGTGCTGGAGACCGCGCTTTCGTCGGACCAGCCCGGGTTTACCAGCTGCGTCATTCCGCGCGACGTGCTCTCGGACAATGGGCGCGTGGTGCTGATGCCCAAGGGCACGCAGGTAGTGGGTGAATACCGGGGCGGGCTGCGTCGCGGTCAGAGCCGGCTGTTCGTGCTCTGGACGCGGGCGAAGACGCCGGATGGCGTCATCGTCTCCCTGGCATCGCCGGCGACGGACGGCCTCGGCCGGGCTGGGTTTGATGGCTATGTCGATACCCATTTCTGGGAGCGCTTCGGCGGCGCCATCCTGATGTCGATGATGAGCGACATTTCGAGCTGGATCGGAGATGAAATCTCCAAGGGCAGCGAAGTGTCGGCCACTCAGACCACAAGTTCGGGCGAAGACGCCGCCGCCATCGCCGTGGAACAGTCGATCAATATCCCGCCGACCCTGATCAAGCACCAGGGCGAGGTGGTGTCGATCTTCGTCGCACGCGACCTCGATTTCTCCAACGTCTACGCGCTGAAGGTCACGGAACCGCTCAACAAGATCTACGATCGCGGCGTTCTCGGTGACTTCGGCATTGCCGATCCAATGATCACGAAATAGGCCGCCGGCCGCAACTCGGGGACATAGCGATGACTGCCAGGCAGGACCCCTTGGTCGTGCGGGCGCTCCTGCGCCCGTTCGATCCGTTCCTTACCGACGACTCGGTTTTCGAGATCGTCGTCAACCGGCCGCAGGAGGTGCTTGTCGAGCGCCGCGACGGGTGGGTGGCTCATGCCTTCCCGGAGCTGACGTTCGATGCCTTGGCGAGCCTCGGCCGGGCGGCTGCGGCCTGGTCGCAACAGACGATATCGGATGCGCACCCGCTGCTCTCGGCAACGCTGCCGGCCGGGGAGCGCATCCAGATCGTGTTTCCGCCGGCGGTCGGCGCCGGAACGGTGTCCATCACGCTGCGCAAGCCATCGTCCAAGACTTTCACGCTCGACGAGCTCGGTACGTTCGGGCTGTTCGACGACGTGAGGGCTGTTGCCGAGTTCAATCCGGCCGATGAGAAGCTGATCGCCTTGCACCGCAGCGGCGACTGGTTGGAATTCCTCCGACAAGCCGTTCGCGCGCGCAAGAACATCGTGATTTCGGGCGCCACAGGGAGCGGCAAGACAACTCTGTCGAAGGCCCTGATTGCCCATATCCCGCTGGATGAGCGGATTATCACTGTCGAGGACACGCCGGAGCTGGAGATACCCCAGACGAACGCGGTGAGGCTCTTCTACTCGAAGGGAGGGCAAGGGGTGGCCAAGATCGGGTCGACCCAGCTGCTCGAATCGTGCATGCGGATGCGGCCGGATCGGATCTTGCTGCAGGAGCTGCGCGACGGAACGGCCTTCGATTACATCGTCAACGTCAATTCGGGGCACCCGGGCTCGATTACGACGGTGCATGCTGATAGCGCGCTGCTGGCGATCGAGCGACTGACGCTGCTGGTGAAGCAGAGTGAAGCCGGCCGCGATCTCGCGCGTGATGACGTGCGGGCGCTGCTGACGACAATGATCGATGTCGTCGTGCAATGCCACAAGGTGGCGGGCCGCTTCCGCGTCACCGAAATCGACTTCGCGCCGGCGCGCATGCGGGAGGCGAATGCCGCCGGCGGGGATGCACGGTCGACGGTCTCGGCACGAAACGCGGGGCTGGCGGCATGAACTCCATCATCCTCTGTGAAAAGCCGTCCCAGGCCCGCAATCTGCGCGCCGCCCTTGGCGATCGGCATGGCCGCATCCTGGCGGCGCAAGCCCAAACGAAGCAGGGTCAAATCGCTCGCGGTATCCATGTCGGATCGTCCTCTTTGCTGTCCATGAGCCGACACGCGAACGGTCGGCAGCCTGCCAAATTCGAGATGCTCTCGTTATTTACGCGATGGTCTAGCTTGAACGTCCGGTTCAGCGAACTTTGGTCTGAAAGCCGCCAGTCTGTAACCGGCCGCGGAGCGGTCTGTCGGCAAAGCGCCCTCATGTCGGACGTTAAGGTCAGCACTGCCGCTTCCTGAAAGCCGACACTCCAACTGGCTACGCTGAGGATCGTGATTGCGCCCGAAGCGATCGTTGGCCTCGGAGCGAAAGCAGGATGCTATTTCGCTTCGGCAAGCGCTACGGCCTCCAAGCCGAAGGCTCTGTCCACGAGTAGGTTGGCTACCTACTCCTCCGCAATGTCATTTACCCAGTCGCCTGTCTGCGACGGCGGCAGTCTCGAAAATTCCAGCCGTGCGGGATGTTTAGGCCCCGAGCGAGAGAGGTCCGGCCGCTAATATGATGCCAGTGATCGCCGGTGCCTATCCCGTTCGGCGGGCTTCGTTCAGCGCCTGAATGAGTTCGGCGGCATAGCGTTGCGCGCGATGGCGGTCCTGTTCCGGGCGCGCATGCTCGGCAAGATGCAAGTAGGCGTCCAGCAGCAATTCACAGAGCGGGCCGACGTGCCGCGGGTCGGCGATGCCGGCCAATCCCGGCAAGGTCGACAGGGTGAAGGGATTTGCCTCAAGGTCGCGGCTGCGTGTCCCGGCTTCCCGCGCCAGTGACGCGCGCTCCGGCCGTTGCAGGGCGGCCCCATGCTGCTCGAACAATCCGGCAAGCCGCTGTTCGAGCGCCGCCAGATCGAACGCGCCGGTATCGGCATTCCGCGACCGTATTTCATGAAAGGCGCGCCGGCGCTCCTTACGCAAGGTGGCGACATGGGCCAGTTCCTCCCGCGCCATGCGTTCGGCCGCCAGCCGCACCTCCGGTGTCGGTGCGTGGGCGGCGACATAGCTCCAGAAGATGAAGGCCCGCTCCTCGTTGCGCACCGCC